>JAFOLE010000051.1 GCA_017419465.1 Solobacterium sp.
CCGCCGATGATTGTGGTAGCGCCGTCGAGGCCTGCCAGTGTCTTGCAGATTTCTTCAGTTCCGACTGCGAAACGAGGATCTTCAAATACGCCCATCGGACCGTTCCAGAATACGGTCTTTGCGCCTTCGAGTTCCTTCTGGAACTTCGCGATTGTCTCAGCACCGATATCGAGACCCATGAAGCCGTCATCGATTTCGCCGGCCTTGACGGTCTTGATTTCTGTCGGGTTGGAGAAATCGTTTGCTTCTACGGTATCAACCGGAAGGAACAGCTTGCCTTCACCCTTAGCCATGAATTCCTTCGCCAGATCCTGCTTGTCAGCTTCGAGCAGGGATGTACCGATCTTGCCGCCGTTCGCAGCTGCGAATGTATAGGACATACCGCCGCCGATGAGAACCTTGTCTGCGATCTTGAGCAGGTTGTCGATGACACCGATCTTATCGGAAACCTTTGCACCGCCGAGGATTGCAACGAACGGACGCTGCGGATCGTTGAGTGCCTTGCCAAGAACGTTGAGTTCCTTCTCTACGAGGAAGCCGACTGCGACTTCTTTCAGGTTGGACGGAATACCGACTGTGGAAGCGTGCGCTCTGTGAACAGAACCGAATGCATCTTCTACAAATGCATCACCGAGGCTTGCCCAGTAAGCACCGAGTTCCGGATCGTTCTTGGATTCGCCCTTCTCATAACGGGTGTTCTGCATCAGAACGATGGAGCCCTCTTCCTGTGCCTTGACCGCATTCTCGAGTTCTTCGCCGCGTGTAGCGTTAACGAAGGTAACCGGTGCGCTCTGCACTTCTGCAAGACGCTTTGCGACAATGCTCATGTCGTTCTTCGCCTTATCCTCGTCCGTCTTAACCTTTCCGAGATGGCTCAAAAGCAGAACTTTTGCGCCGTTCTCCGTCAGGTAGTTGATGGTAGGAAGCGCTGCCTGAATACGGTTATCATCCGTAATGACATCTCCCTTGTGGGGAACGTTGAAATCAACACGTACAATTACGTGCTTGCCTTTAACGTCCAGATCCCTAACAGTAACCTTAGACATATATTATGAATCTCCTCCTTTTTTGGCCTTCTAATTATACCATCGGTACTGTTTTACAGTAAACGCAGAAAACGCCAAATCTTTATGAATTTGGCCAGCCATGCATCAGTTATTTTCGATTTTTCCGGTTTCAATCAGAAAGCGGACACTGCCTTTGGTTCCATCCGTGATTCCGGCATAGTTTACATACTCACCATCCGCGAGGCGAAGTGCTTTTGCGCGGCGGATCATATCCTTCATCTGACCGCTTCCAAGCTTTGCGATTTCCTGAATTCCCTGCTCGTCAAATTCCTTCATTCCGTCGGCCAGCGACCAGGTTCCTTCAAGGATTTGATTATAACCTTCACTTAATGCGCCGGAAGCTTCCGGCAGAGCACCCATTCCTTCCGCAAGCTGCGAAACCCCATCATGCACTGCACCGACGCCATCCGTATACGCTTTGATTCCTTCTTTCAGCTGACTGCTTCCGTCCGCCAGCTGCTTTGCGGCAGTCTGCAGTTTCGTGACCATGGCTGGAAGATCTTTCATGCCTTCCATCGTCTTACTGATGGATTCAAGATACGCAGAGAGCACGCCGAGGTCCTGCGAGAACGCGGTAACTGCCGTATTGAATGACGCGGCTGCCGTACTCAGTGCTTTCGCATCATAGGCCGGAATTTCAGGAATCGTGATTGCTTTCAGCTTCTCCGGGAGCGCATTGTAATAATCCAGTGCCGCTTTGACAGTGTTGTAATTCTCGGTCTCCGGTTCAAACGCCGCCAGTAGTTCTTTCATCTGATCTTCATTCAGTACCGTATATCCCTGCTTCAGTGAATCAATGACTCCCTGTAAATCCCCGCATGTTTTCTCCGCGTCTGCCTGGAATGAAGTCATCTGAACGACAAGCTGGCTCAGCGTTGTCACTGTTGTGTTGATTGCGGCAACTTGTTTCGGAAGATCCTCCTGTGCCGCCATAACCTTTGCCATCATCTCCTGCTGTTCTTTGGAAGACGTGTCGGGAGTAAGCTTGCTGAGATCGACAGCGGCCAGTCCGTCACTGAACTGTCTGAGACCTTCTGACAGTGTGCAGGCACCATCTGTCAGCGCATCCGAATTATCATCGAGCACTGCCAGCCCGTCACGAAGTGCACCAATGCCCTCTCCGACTTTGGCGACACCACTGTTGTATTCGTTGAAATACGTTTTGAACTCCGTCATTCCATCATACAGTTCCTTTGTGCCGTCCTTCAGTTTCCCGGAGGCATCGGAAAGTTCATTCACGTCTCCCGTTGCCTCACTCAGATCATTCAGGGTGTCTTCATCCAGATTGGAAAACAGTCCGGGTGTAAAGACCGTCGCTGTAAAATCCAGTTCAAACTGATCCACGTCCGCTTCCAGTTCCACATACTCCGGAAGTTCTGCTTCCTCGGTCAGTTCATTGTCGGAAAGACGAAGGGCATCCTGGATTCCGGGCAGTGCGACACCGACTACCGCTTCCGTATCGCCAAACCGGATCACTTCTCCGTTGACTGCCGTCACATTGGAAAAATGATCGGAAAGCGGAATCATGGTGACTGCCGTAAACGGCATCTTCATCTGATAGGAGACGCCATCGATGGTCTGTGCAGATACCGCATCGCTGTGATAATCAAACCGGATGCGCACGTGTCCGCTTTTTCCGGCAAGTTCGGAAGGTTCTGTTCTGTTTCCGTCAAGGTAATACGAGACCGCAACACCGACCGGAAGCGGCTGTGTTGAAGTTCCTTTGTAATGGATTGTCTGCCCGCAGTTTTCCCATACCAGATTGTTTTCTTCCAGCGGGAAGAATTCCTCCGCGCCGTCCGTATTTCGAATGTCTGTCAGAATACTGCTGTCTTCGATATAGGCATCATCCTGTGCTCCATGCAGATTGGTTTCCACCTGTATCTTCGTCACGGTTCCATCCGGGTCTGCCTTGGCATTCACGGTTTCTTCCTTTTCTGCCGCCGGCGCAGAAGTGTAATGTTCCGGAAGGACCGGTGCCGGTGCTTCTTCCGTTACCGGTTCACTCTGCGGTTTGATGGAAACGACCTCATCCCGGTTTCCTGCACAGCCCGCAGCCAGCAGCAGCGCACTCAGCGCACCGTAACAGACGGTTCTCTTATTCCACATTTTTCAGTGCCTCCTCCATCGCGGTATTGCGGATCTTTCTCATTTCCAGGCCCGCAACCACCGCGTATGCCGCAATTCCGATTCCGAACATCTGCATGTTTACGTTCATGTCCAGTCTGATCGGAATCCATCCGGCCACCATACTGCGCATCATTGTTTCAAACAGCGGAATCATCAGTTTGCCAAGCAGAAGAATGGTCAGGATCATGGAGATGATCACAACGATCGTTGTTGAAGTAATATACAGTCCGCTGACTTCTCCGGAAGTAAAACCGAGGATCTTCGCAATCGAAATCGACTGCGCATTCTTTTCAATGATCATTTTGGAAAGCAGGTAAATCAGAATCATATAGATGATAACTGCGAAGACATCCACAAGTCCCATCATTGATCCGAAGGATACCTGAAGCTGACGGGACGCCTTGGTCAGAGATTCACTGGTTATAACCGAACCGATGTATTCCGGTTCAATATCCGTAATCGGTTCGTCTGAAAAATATCCGGCAAAGCCAGACTCACCAAGATCAAACATCCGATTGAGGGCACGCTGTTCCATAAACACGCAGACACCGCCCATATAGTCCGCGATACCGTCAATATGCAGTGTGTAGCTCTTACCGCCGTATGCCTCATGCAGGGTGATGTCATTGCCTGCATGCAGGCGATATTTATCTGCGTATGCTTTGGAAACGAAAACACTTCCCTTATCAAACGGCAGAGAGACATAACGGCTGTCCGGACGGATTCCGTACAGCAGCACCGAATCCTTATGGATGCCAGGGATTTCTTCTGACTCAAGTGAATATGCGCTGAATTTTTCGGCAGTCGGATTTTCGGTTTCCACACCCGCCGCAAATTCCATGTAATCCTTCATGCGCTCAAGCCGTGTGCCGGATTCATCGGTCAGACTTATCGGAAGTTTCAGAATGTACTGATATTCCGCAAACTGCCCCTGTTCGATCGCTGCTTTGAAGTTATCCAGCAGGACCGGCAGCTGCATGCCGAACATCAGAAGAAGATTTGCGAACATAATGCCGGCAAACAGGACTGCATAGCTTCCGGAATTCTGCAGAATGATGCGCGTGCGGAAGCGGGAGAGGATCGGAAGCTGATGCGCCAGCGGAAAGGCTCTGCGGTTCTTCTTCCTTGAAAGATCCCGGCGCAGAAAACGCAGCGGCGAAAGTTTCAGCTGGCGGTGCAGGATTCCTCCGGTCACCCCCAGCATGATTCCTGCCGGAATCAGTGTGGTTTTCAGAAACGCTTCCGCATTCCAGACAGTCACATAGGTCGGAAGACTGTAGCTGTTGTAATACATCGCCACACAAACTTCCTTCATGAAGGTGTAGCCAAGGATATTTCCGACAACGGACGCGATCACGGTGACGATCACCGGCATGGTCATGTAATGCAGGGTCAGCTCGCGTGTTGTATAGCCGGACGCCAGCAGTGTTCCGATGACCGCGGACTCCTTACGGATCGTATCCTTGATGGTAATCGCAAATACAAAGGCCACGATTACAATAATGATGTACAGCAGGACTTCCATCATCACCTTGTCGGAACCCATGTCATCCCCGGTAAAGATAATGGCCAGATTCTGATAGCGCGGCAGATAATCCTCCAGCCGGACGATCTCATTCAGTTCCGTCAGAAAAGCAGAAGCCCGCCGGTCTTCCTCCGTATCATCGGATGGCTCATCGGCATAACGCCACGCATAGCAGTACTGCAGATTATCTTCTTTGACCCGTTCAAATCCCTCCGGGCTCAGCACACCGACACCGAAAAGCACCGCGTCAAACATACTGTCATTGTTGTTCTGAAACATTGTGCTGTAATCCGGCAGGGCTACCAGTCCGCTGATTGTCCATGCATGCCCGTTTCCGGAAATCGTATCGCCGATCTTCAGATGATTGTTGGAGGCATACATCCGGTCGATTGCGGCTTCGTTGTCTGTCTTCGGAAATTTCCCTTCCATCAGGCAGACCAGATTCACATCCGTTCGGTTTTCAAACAGACGGAGCGTGCTTCCGTTGTCCAGCGGCTCCTCCGTATAGAAGTTTTCATACAAGGAAATGCCCGTTTTACGGATGGCTTTGTCCTGTGCGCGGTTCAGGGCTGTGCGCACCCGGAAGTGGCCGTGCTCGACGTTGTATTTTTCAAAACTGCTGTCATAGGCGATGATCATCGAGTTATCCGCCACCAGAAATCCCGACACAAAGGAAATACTCATCACCAGCAGCAGAAAAATCACCGCGTATTTCGGGAATTCGGTTTTCAGATCCCGCAGAAACCTGCGGTTCAGCGGATTGCGGCGAAGCGGTCTCATTCCCAGTCGAGCTCCTCGGCATGCAGCTTATGCTCGGTGCGGTACATCTTGCGGATCATACCGTCACGCAGATGAATCACGACATCCGCCATATATTTAATGGATTCATTATGGGTAACCATGATCACGGTATTTCCGTATTTGAGGTTTACCGTTTCGATCAGTTTCAGGATTTCCTTTGAAGTCGCGGAGTCCAGAGCGCCGGTCGGCTCATCGCAGAGCAGGATATCCGGATTCTTGATAATCGCTCTGCCGATCGAAGTGCGCTGCTGCTGACCGCCGGAAAGCTGATTGGGAAGTTTGTCCTGATGTTCATAAAGGCCAAGCGTATGCAGCAGTTCCTCAATATCCAGAGGATGATCGGACAGATACGCCCCCACTTCGATATTTTCCCGTACTGTGAGATTTGGAATCAGATTGTACATCTGAAAGATATAGCCGAGATGATTCCGCCGGTACTTCGTCAGCGCAGACGGTTTCATGGAACTCATCCGCTCTCCGCGGACAATGATTTCTCCCTCATCCGCGCTGTCGATGCCGCCGATGATATTCAGCAGAGTTGATTTTCCCGAGCCGGAGGGTCCCAGCAGAACGCAGAACTCCCCTTCATTCACACCAAGGTCAATTCCCTTCAGTACCTCTACACGGTTTTCTTTTTCTCCGTACGATTTTCGTATCCCCGAAAGTTGCAGAATCATAACTTCTCCATCAGTTAGTTATCTTAAACTAACATAGTATAGCACCATCTTCCGGTTCTGTCTCACCAATCAATATTTCGTGTTTTATGTGATGGATTCCCTTATGATAAGGTAGTGAAAAGAAGGTGACCTGTATGTCTCGTATTGTTGTAAAAGTCGGCACAAGCACACTTGCCCATCCGGGCGGCGGAATGAATATCCGCCATGTAGAAAACCTTGTGAAGGTCCTCTGCGATCTGAAGAATGCCGGCAATGAAATCATCCTTGTCTCTTCCGGCGCCATCGGAATGGGTGTCGGAAAACTCGGTCTCTCCGCCCGGCCGGATGACATGCCCGGCAAGCAGGCCGCGGCTGCGGTCGGTCAGTGCGAACTGATGTACACCTATGACCGGCTGTTCGGCGAATACAATCACACCGTTGCGCAGATCCTGCTTACGGGTGATGATCTCGACCGCGATGACCGGCGCCTGAATTTTGAGAACACATTGTTCCGGTTGCTGGAATACGGTGCGATCCCCGTGCTGAATGAAAATGACACGATGGCTACGGCAGAGATCTCTGTCGGCGACAACGATACGCTCGGCGCACGTGTGGCAGTCTATGGAAAAGCAGATCTTCTGATCGTCCTCAGTGATATAGACGGACTGCTTACAGATGATCCGCATAAGAATCCCGATGCCAAAGTGATTCCGCTCGTGGCGGAAATTGATGATTCAATCCGGAAGCTCGGCGGCGCATCGCATGGCCGCCAGGGAACCGGCGGAATGGCAACCAAGATCCATGCGGCGGAAATTGCCGTAAACAACGGCATTGATATGGTGATCCTCAACGGCGCCAAGCCGCAGCTGATGTATGATGTACTGGAAGGAAAGCAGGCCGGAACCCGGTTTGCCGGTAAGCGAACATGACCACAAAGGAACTCATGATGCGGGCAAAACAGGAAGCCCGCGCGGGCGTGCCCGATGCACAGCAGCGGAATGATGCTCTGCGGAAAATGGCAGATGCGCTGATTTCCCATACCGATACAATTCTCGCCGCAAATAAAATTGACCGCGAAGCTTCAAAGGACAGCCTCAGCGAAGTCATGATGGACCGCCTGAAGCTGGATGAAAAACGCATTGCGGCCATGGCGCAGGGCGTCCGGGAAGTCGCCGACCTCCCCGATCCCCTCGGACGGACACTCCATGCGCGCACACTCCCGAACGGTCTTGAAGTAAAACGCGTCAGTGTTCCGATGGGCGTCATCGCGATCATCTATGAAAGCCGCCCGAATGTCACAAGCGATGCGGCTGCCCTTGCGCTCAAAGCAGGCAGCGCGGTAATTCTGCGCAGCGGCAGAAATGCATGGGAAAGCGCAAACGCGATCGTGCAGGCCATGCAGGAAGGCCTTGCGGCGGCAGGTCTTTCGAAAGACCGCATCCTGCTGGTTGAAGACAAGAGCCGCGACAGCGCAAAGGAACTGATGCACGGAAACGGCTATATCGATCTGCTGATTCCCCGCGGCGGTGCCGGACTGATCCGCACCTGCGTGGAGGAAGCGACCGTACCGGTCATCGAAACCGGAACCGGAATCTGTCATGTATATGTCGATGAAAGCGCCGATGAAGACATGGCGCTCAATATCGTTGAAAACGCCAAAACCAGCCGCCCTTCCGTCTGCAATGCGGAAGAAGTCCTGCTGGTACACCGCAGTAAACTCGCATCCTTCCTGCCGAAGCTGCAGGAGCGCTTAACAAAGCGGGATCATCCGGTGGAGCTGCGGCTCGATGAGGCATGCGCCGAAATCATCCCCGGCACCCCTGCCGGTGAGGCAGACTTCGATACGGAATTTCTGGACTATATCCTTGCGGTAAAAGCAGTGGATTCCGTTGAGGAGGCAATCGCACATATCAATACGCACGGCACCCACCACAGCGATGCGATCATTACAGACAATGAGGACAATGCCGCAAAGTTCACCGCCCTGGTGGACAGCGCCTGCGTCTATGTCAACGCCAGCACCCGCTTCACCGACGGCGGTGAGTTCGGACTTGGCTGCGAAATGGGTATTTCCACCCAGAAGCTTCACGCCCGCGGTCCGATGGGACTTGAAGAATTATGCACATCCAAATACGTCATCCACGGTGACGGTCAGATCAGATAGGAGACAATATGAACGAACGTAACGAAAAAATCATGAATCAGATCAAAGGGAAACTGATTGTTTCCTGCCAGGCACTTCCGGAAGAGCCGCTTCACAGCA
>JAFOLE010000052.1 GCA_017419465.1 Solobacterium sp.
CCGTTTCCCGAACCTGCTTGTTAACGGATCGAGCGGTATTGCGGTCGGTATGGCGACCAATGTCGCACCGCATAACCTCGGCGAAGTCATTGACGGCATCTTTGCGATCATGGACAACCCGGACATCACCGCAACCGATCTCATGCAGTTTATCAAGGGTCCGGATTTTCCAACCGGCGGCTATATTCTCGGCCGCAGCGGCATCCGCAATGCCTTTGAAAAAGGACGCGGTTCCGTCATCATGCGCGCAAAGACAAAGATTGAGGAAATCCCCAACTCTTCCGGCAAGCAGCGCATCGTGGTCTATGAAATTCCGTACATGGTAAACAAGGCTTCCCTTGTGGAGCGCATTGCGGCCCTGGCCAGAGACAAGCAGATCGAAGGCATTACCGACCTGCGTGATGAATCCAATATGAACGGTATCCGCATCGTCATGGAACTGCGGAAGGATGTCCAGCCGGAAGTGCTGCTCAACCAGCTGTACCGGATGACCCCGCTTCAGTCCAACTTTGCGGTAAACAATGTCGTTCTGATCAACGGTGCCCCGAAACAGGCCGGCATCATTGAGATTCTCAAGGAGTACATCGGCTTCCAGGAAGAAGTCATTACCCGCAGAACACAATATGATCTGAAGAAGGCAGAAGACCGTGCCCATATCCTCGAAGGATTACGGATTGCGGTCGACAATCTGGATGCGATCATTCATACGATCCGCTCGTCGAGAGACGCCAATGAGGCAATGCCGCGGCTGATGGAAGGCTTCGGTCTTACCGAAATCCAGGCAAAGGCCATTCTCGACATGCAGTTCCGCAGACTCACCGGTCTTGAACGGGAGAAGATCGAGAATGAATACCAGGATCTGCTTGTAAAGATTGCGGACTTCAAGGATATTCTTGCGAACCACTACCGTGTGGAAACGATCCTTCGTGAGGAACTTACCGCCATCAAGGCGAAGTACAACACCCCGCGTATGTCCGAGATCATCGATGCGGTTGCGGATGTCGAGGATGAAGACCTCATTCCGGTGGAAGATGTCATCATCACCCTGTCCGAAGGCGGCTATATCAAGCGCATCCCGCGTTCCACCTATAAGGTTCAGAACCGCGGCGGCCGCGGCATCAAGGGCACAACCTTAAACAAGGATGACGTCATTGATCAGTTTGTGGGCATGTCCACCCATGACAATGTGCTCTTCTTCACCTCAACCGGACGGGTATTCCGTCTGCGCGGCTTCAACATTCCGGAATACAGCCGTACCTCCAAGGGTATTCCGGTGGTCAATCTACTGCGTCTTGAGAAGGAAGAAAAGATCCGTGCCATGGTTCCATATGGAAAGGATGACACCGCAAAGGCCCTGTTCTTTGCGACAAGGAAAGGTCTTGTCAAACGCGTCTCGATTGAGGAATTTGAAAATATCCGCTCCAACGGTAAGATGGCAATCACCCTCCGTGAAGGCGATGAGCTTGCCTTTGTCAAAGCGACCAGCGGCGATGCGAATATCATCCTGGCCGTATCCAATGGCAAGGCTGTACGCTTCCATGAGAATGATGTCCGTCCTTCCGGACGCGGCGCAATGGGCGTCAAGGGTGTCAACACCGACGGCGGTGAAGTCATCGGAATGGCAACTTCGGAAGAAGGAAACCAGATTCTGACCGTTACCGTAAACGGCTACGGAAAGAAGTCCGATCTCCAGGAATACCGTATGACCAGCCGCGGCACCAAGGGTGTCAAGGCGATGAACATCACTGAAAAGACCGGAAATCTTGTCTGCCTGAAGGCAGTCAACGGTGATGAAGACTGCATGATCATCACGGATGACGGAATCATTATCCGTATCTCCCTGAACCAGGTCAGCAGCTACAGCCGGAATGCCCAGGGTGTCCGTGTCATCCGTACCGGTGAAAACTCCCATGTCTCCACGGTCGCAATCGTCGACCCGGATTCCGAGGAGAAGGAAGAAACCCCGGAAGGCGAAGCAGTAACGGAAGCTGCGGAAGCTCCTGCAGAACCGGCGGAAGAATAACCAAAAATAAAAGCCTCTTCTGAGATTTCATTAACAGTGAATCACGAAGAGGTTTTTATATTGCCTGATTAATGATTCATCAGGAAGATCGGCTTCGGAAGTTCGGTCTTCATTTCCCGTTCCATCAGTTCATGAACGGCATCGGAAGGCTGCCTGCCTTCATTGACGACCGCATTGACCGCTGCGGTAATCGGCATTTCCACATCGTACTTCTTTGAAAGTGCCATCGCCGCAGGCAGTGCATTGATGCCTTCCACAACCATGCCGACCTGTTTCACCGCTTCTTTGGGCGGAACCCCTTTTCCAATCAGGGTGCCGCACTTGTTGTTGCGGCTGTGCACACTGGTTGCGGTCACAATCAGGTCGCCCATGCCCGCAAGACCCGAGAAGGTCTCCGGCAGACAGCCAAGCTTCATGCCGAGCCGTGCCATTTCGGTAAGTCCGCGGGTAATGATGGCCGCTTTGGTATTATCGCCGTAGCCAAGTCCGATCGAGATGCCCGCCGCAAGTGCAATGATATTTTTCAGTGCGCCGCACAGTTCAACTCCTTTGATATCGATATTGGTATAGACCCGCATTACGGAATTGGAGAAGATGCGCTGTACCTGTTCTGCCAGCGCAAGATCCGGACTGGCGGAGACGATCGTGGTCGGAAGGTCTTTTGCGACTTCTTCCGCATGAGTCGGTCCGGACAGTGCGACTACCCCTGCCTGCGGAATCTCCGAACGGATGACTTCACTCATGGTCATCAGCGTATCCGCTTCAATTCCTTTGGCCACATCCACAATGATCTGCCCTTCCTTTACATACGGCGCAAAGCGATGGGCAGTGCTTCGTACGAATACGGAAGGCACCGCAAACAGAAACAGATTGTCCCCTTCACAGACATCTTCAATCCGGTCCGTGAAGATGATTTCTTCCGGAATGACCATATCGGGCAGGTTCTTCTGCCGCCGGGTGGTCTTCAGCTGTTCGATTTCCTCCGGCAGTGCAGACCATACCTTTATTTCATGGCCGCTGTTGCATAACATTCTTGCCAGTGCCATGCCCCAGGTGCCGGCACCGATCACATTAATCTTGCGCATACAATTCTCCTGTGATCTGATGTAATTCGTACGTACAGATTCACAGAACTATGATATCGGAATCAGTTGATTCGGAACAGGAAATTGTTCTCGGGCGAATTATCGATGGACGGATCTTCACTGAGCGGATTTACAAAACCGCGCACGACACCGTCATAGTCTGAAGGGACAAGGAAATAATCGGTTTCGGTATATTCCAGATAGGTTTCCCAGTCCTTCCATTCATCCTCAATAAAGTAATAAACATACTGCCGTTTTCCGTGATTATCCACCTCATACCGATAGTACGTTTCTCCTTCGGAATCTGTCAGTGTTTCAAAGGTCTCATTGAGCAGGTTCATGTCATAGTAGTCGCCGATATACCGGGTGACCAGAACGCCCCGGTCCCTCGCATCTGCCTGGGTGAAATCAATCTGTGACGAGAGCATCCGGCGGTCATATCCTTCAAGATCCATCCCATTCTCTTTTCCAAAGGCAATCAGTTCATCATCCGCCGGATTGGAATCATAGTACAGAAAGGTCAAAGTACCATATGCGGTTTCATCCGTTCCGTCATCATACACGCCCGGATACTTATAGTCTTCGTTGACTACCGCATCACACGGAATGTCATATTTTATGAAATCCGGCATACCCTGCGGGACATCGGTATGCGTCGGTTCCGTTATCGAAGGTGCTGTCGGGATGGTAATATCCGGTGTTTTGACCGCAAAGGGCGTCGGCTCCGGCGTGGATACCGCAACCGGCTCCGGCTGTTTCGGCTTGCGCATCAGGAAGAACAGCGCGACCGCAAGCAGTGCAATCAGTCCCAGAATGACCGGAATCAGGTTTTTTCCGGAGGTGCGCGTCGGTCCGGATGCAGGCGGAATAACGGAAGACGTATTACCCGCAGGAGGTATCACAGAAGATGGATTCCCTCCGGTCGGCTGAATGAACGGATTGGGTTTCTGACCCGGCTGGGGTGAAACCGGTCCGGAAGTACCTGCGGCACCGGGACGCGGAATGGCGAAGTCATCCTGCAGAGCTGCCGGCTTATTCGAAGGGTACTCCGGAGTGTCCGGAATGTCTGTGTTTACATACTCTTCGGGTGCAGAAACCGGTTCACTGACCGGCGGTTCCGGTTTGATTTCCTGTGTGACCTGAGGTTCTTCAAGAATGATAAGTTTGGCGCCGCAGTTTTCGCAGAATGCATGTTTCGGGTTTGTGGGAGACCCGCATTGCGGACAGAAATTAGCCATAAGATGATCTCCTTTTCTGTATACTTCTTCTGAATTCATTATTTCATGAAGGACGTCATTGTGGTGATGTTACCGGTTTTGGCATTTTTTTAAACCGACAGTCCACAGACACGTTGAGAATGGATGGTACGCTGAACTCAGAAGAATATACAAAAATATTTATAACTGCCGAATCTCCGGAAAGGAGGATTTTTGTGTGAATACCATTTACCAGTGCCCGGATGGGTTCATCCGGTGGACGGGAGAAACCCCGGGCAGAGCAGCCGGACTTTTCTCATTTCTTGAGAAAGTTGTCATGATCGGATTTCCGGCATTATGTATTCTTACCCTTATTATCGATGAGTTTTATGATGCCTTCGGAACCATTTCCACCTTTATATTCCTGACTGCCTTCTGGCGTGTCGTGCTGTTTATTCTGCGGAAAGTGTTCGGCGGAGGCGGAAAATGCATGTTTTATGAACTGGACAGCACGGGACTGACCATGCATGAAATGAAGGGAAAAGCTTCAGATCTGAACAATCTTCTGAATCGCTTTTCCAAAGGCGACAAGGTTCGCTTTCCTGCGGCGAAACAGACGACACGGCTTCCCCGTGCGGTTCTTTCTTCTGCGGCGCAGGGGAAAAACGGCCATACCGTTGTCGTAAACGGCAGTACGGAACTCTATACCCTTGGAAGTGCGGCAGATCTGCTTGCGGTATTAACCGGTACGCCGGTTCCCGCACAGCCTTCCCCGCTTCGCAATGTTCAGCCATCGGTAAAACAGCCCGTTGATAAAATCACCCACACTCCCGCACAGCCTGCACGCATGGTACAGCGTTCGATGAATACAGCCGCTGAGCTGATGAGCCAGACCGTAAAAGTACAGGCGCCGAAGAAAGCGGGCACCCTGCGGATTCAGCTGCCGGAACACAATGCGCGGATGCTGGGAAAAAGCATTCAGTCGCTGGGAGGTCTGCGATGAAACGGATCCTCGGACTGTTATCTGCGCTGCTTCTCAGCGTATCGTATCTTCTTCCCCTTTCCGTCATTTCTGTAAATGCGGAGGAATACGGCTGGTTTAAAGCAGATACGGATTACTTCCGTCCGGCGGGACACAGCGGAACCCCGGATGCGATCCGCATTGAGCTAGCCTATACGGCAGGTATGCATGCATACAGTGATGAAACGGTATTCGGTGATCCGCAGCACTATGCCTATCACAGTGAGACGATCACCCTGCAGAAAGATGTGCCGTATACCTGGAATGTCGGGATGCTGTATATCGACTGCTGGGATTATTACGATCCGGAATTTTATACACAGTCCTTTGACCACACCGGCGGCGATGTATTTGTTTCCTGGGATGAGTATCCGGATGAATATGCAGATCTTGTGATCTCTCATCCGGCAAATTCAAAAGGAAGTGCAGGCTGGGAAGTCTCCCGCAGAATCTATACCGGAACAATTGACTTCACGTTTGACGGACGGCTTGCGTTTGACTCGAATCTTACCCTTTCCGGAACGCAGCACTACACGATTTCCGAGGATCAGCGCTATATCTCCAATCAGGGTTATGGACTGGAGCGGCCGTATAAAGATGACCCGCTGATATATGTTTACTCGGATCACCAGCTGGTGGATATCTACTTCCGTCTGCTGGAAGTGCATTATTCGGAAACTGAAGCCAAACCCGCGGTGACCCCGACGGTAATCCATACCGATGCCGCTCCGGAATCCGGAGAACGTGGGTTCTCCATCCCTGCGGCCATCGCAGGTGCGCTGGGACTTGGCGGCGCGCTGATCTATCTTGCGCGCAGAAACCGGAATAAAACGCCGCGTCAGAAACGAAATCAGGAAACGGAAGAAGAATTCGATGACGAGATCCCGAAGTTTGAAATGCGGGTTTACAAGGAATTCGGAGATCGGATCTGTGCTGGCGATACGAAAGCCGTTTATGCCAAAATCGTAAAAATCAACAAGGACGGCTCAGAAACCGACCAGGATGAATATACCCGGATGATCCGTGTCCAGGCCGGTAAATTCCTCAAGGTGCGGAAACAGGAATATATGGATCACTGGATGGCTGCGGCAGTCTATGCGCCGCTGTCCAATGATGTGCCAAGCTACGGCAATATCATCTTCAACTTCCGGAATCTGATGAAAGTCGACATGCGGTTCCGGCTTGCGGGCTGTATCATCGTGACCGACCCGGCGACCGGTGCGGAGACCGTTTATCACGAAACAAGTAAAGGGTACTGGGTGAGCGTGGACGGCACCCGGGTTCTCGATCCGGAACGGACCGCGGAATGGATGGAACAGCGAAAACGTGACCGGGAATATATCGATAAACAGAACATTAAACTCGAACAGGGAAAGACCGCTTTTGACCGGGAGCTCGCAAAGATCAAACAGGAATATCTGGATGAGGCAGCCCGCATTGATGAAGAGACGAAGAAATCACTGTATAATCTGAAAAAATACGGCATGACCGAAGTCTCGGATGAATACAAGCGGGCAGTCGCAGAGCGTAATATCCGTCTTGCGGAAATCGAAGGCGCAGCTGCGCAGCGGCGTGCGGCCATCTATCATACGCTGTACTACGGCGCGTATGCGACCAAGTTTGCGACGGATAAAGCATTTGATGTGATCGCAAAGACCGGTACCGCCGGAAAAGTCGGTAAAGCCCTTTATACGATTGCGGTCGATCAGACCGGTGCGATTACCGAAGCGGTCATTGAAGGTAAGAGCGGCAAACAGATTGCGAAGGAAATGTTAAAGGCGGGAATGGATTCCGGTCTTTCCATCGCAAAGGATTATGTGGATCATCCGGTCGCCAAATATGTCACGATCGTCGGCGGAAATACGGCGACAGCCATGGGAAAAGCCATGGTCGACGGCAAGCGCGGCACAAAGGTACTGACTGAAGGATTGGTGGGAGGTGCGAAAGGAACCTTTGAATATGTGGTGGATCAGACCGGCGACAATCTGAAAAAACTGATCGGCGCAGATGATACGGAGCTGATTCTGGATGCGAAAGGCAATGTGATGCAGCTGGTGGTGGATGAGAAGGACGTGATCGTCAATTCCATGGGAGACCTGGCGAACGGTATCTATGAAACCGCCGAACAGGAAATGGACAGCTGGATTGAACAGCACAAACGCTGAGCATAAGAAAAAACAGGATGTGCGAATTCATATTTGAATCCCGGCATCCTGTTTTTTTACCGCTTACTGATACGACAGGGTGATGACAACGTCATCGGATTCTTCCGCCCGCGCCCGCAGGATCACACCGTCTTTGGCCCATGTTACACGGAAATCCTCTGCGGACGGAACCTTTCCGTCATTATGCAGGGAGAAATCCTGACTCCGGATTACCTTCTCACCCTCTTTCAGTACGGCACTGCATGCGACGGCACCGAACGGAAAGTCCGGGTCGCCGATCATATATACCGTAAGGGTATACGCATTGCCTGTGCCGGTCTCTTCCAGAAGAACC
>JAFOLE010000053.1 GCA_017419465.1 Solobacterium sp.
CCGAGCACCATATCCGGCGTATAGACAAGTCCCTGATCGCGGATCACTTCATTCTTCTGAAGCCGGCTCCAGTACTTGATCGGAATATGATACTTTGCGGCCTGTTCGGGATCGAAGCGGCGTCTGCGCTGCAGTTCAATGGAATATCCGTAGGTCCGCACGCTGTGCTTTACCGCAAAAGCGTGGATATGCAGGAGTGAACCATCCGGAAACGGGAAGCGGTACTCCGGCTTTTTGAGTTCCACCGTCTGCACTTCAAACGGGATGCCTGCCGCAATGCACAGACCCGACACCACCTGAAGCAGATTCTCCGGGCCGACGATCGTCACCGGCTCCGTACGTCCCGACATTCCCATCGACATGAGAATTCCCGGCAGACCCATGACATGGTCGCCATGAAAATGGGTCAGGAGTATCAGATCGATATTGTGCGCGCTGCATCCGGCTTCCTTCATCGCAATCTGGGTGCCCTCGCCGCAGTCGATCAGGATTCCCCTGCCGTTGTACTGCACGTAGAGCGATGTCAGCCAGCGATCCGGAAGCGGCATGGTTCCGCCGCATCCAAGCAATGTCACATCAAGCATATGTATCAGTCCTTATATAGAAAGCAGTTTATATTTTAGCACGCTGTTGTGTGTCCGGACACTGTAAGAAAAGCCGGCAGTATATGCCGGCATGTGGGATTATTTGATGACGCGGACGCGGTAGACACCGTCAAGACCGCAGAGCTTTGCGACCGTGATGGCATCCGCAGCGCTGTCAAGATCCACCATGGTATATGCGACGTCACCGCGTGACTTGTTCGCCATTTCCGCAATGTTCAGACCTGCATCACCGAGGATCGAAGTGAATCCGGTGATCATGTTTTTCTGATTCTTGTGGAAAATGCCGATCCGGCTCACGGTTGTGCAAACGCCCATATCGCATGCAGGATAGTTCACGGAGTTGCGGATATTTCCGTTTTCGAGATATTCCTGCAGTTCATCGACTGCCATCTTCGCGCAGTTGTCTTCCGACTCTGCGGTCGATGCGCCGAGGTGCGGGGTGGTAATGCAGTTGGGATGACCGGCAACCGTTGTGTTCGGGAAATCACTGACATAGCGGTGAACCTTGCCGGCATCGAGTGCCTTGAGCATCGCCTCTTCATCAACCAGCGCATCTCTTGCCATATTGATGATGACAACGCCGTCTTTCATCATATCGATGGCTTCCGCGTTGATCATCTTTTTTGTCTGATCCATCAGCGGAACGTGAATCGTGATGTAATCACAGTTCCGGTAGATATCCTCAACATTCACGACATGCGTGATCTTGCGGGACAGATGCCATGCATGCTCGACCGAGACATAAGGGTCATAGCCGTAAACATCCATGTCCATATAGACAGCGGAGTTGGCAACCTGAACGCCGATTGCGCCAAGGCCGATGATGCCGAGCTTCTTGCCCTTGAGCTCCGTACCGGCAAACTGCTTCTTCTGCTTTTCGGTATCTGCGGCGATGTCGGTATCACCCTTGTTTTCTCTGACCCAGTTGATTCCTTCGACGATGTCACGGCTCGCCAGCAGCATTCCCGCAAAGACGAGTTCCTTGACGCCGTTGGCATTGGCACCCGGCGTATTGAATACGACGATGCCCTGTTCGGAACAGCGGTCCAGCGGAATGTTGTTTACTCCGGCACCGGCACGGGCGATCGCAAGAAGCTTATCGCCGAACTCCATGTCATGAAGCCGTGCAGACCGTACGAGCAGGCCGTCTGCTTCGTTTACATCATCGGTCGGTTCAAAGCCCGCATGGAAGCGTTTGAGTCCGACTTCCGCAATATTGTTCAGACATGCATACTTAGGCATTGTTCGCATCCTCCGCATGTTCTTCTTCAAACTTCTTCATGAAGGCAACGAGCGCTTCAACGCCTTCCTTCGGCATCGCATTATAGAGCGACGCACGCATTCCGCCGACGGAACGGTGACCCTTGAGGGATACAAGACCCGCAGCTTCCGCTTCCTTGACGAACAGCTTGTCGAGATCTTCATTTCCCGTCACAAACGGAACATTCATCAGCGAGCGGTCTTCCTTTACAACCGTGCCCTTGAAGAGCTTCGACTGATCAAGGAAATCGTAGAGGATCTTCGCCTTCTCCTCGTTATGCTTTGCCATCGCTTCCAGGCCGCCCTGTTCCTTCAGCCACTTGAAGACCAGACCGCATACATAGATATTCCAGCACGGCGGCGTGTTGTACAGGCTGCCGGCATCCGCATGGGTCTTGTATCTCAGCATCGTCGGAACCTGTTCGGGAAGTTCATCCGGAATCAGATCCTTGCGCATGATGACAATCGTCACACCGGCCGGACCGACATTCTTCTGAACACCGCCGTAAAGCAGGCCGTACTTTGTGACATCGACCGGACGGCTCAGGAAGTTACTGGAAATATCCGCCACAAGAATGTGACCTTTGGTGTTCGGCAATGTCTTGTATTCCGTACCGTAAATCGTGTTGTTTTCACAGATGTAGACATAATCCGCATCTTCCGGAATCGGAAGATCCGTGCAGTCCGGCAGATACGAGAAGGTCTTGTCTGCAGAAGATGCGACGACAACCGCTTCTCCGTACTTGGACGCTTCCGCGCAGGCCTTCTTTGCCCACTGACCGGTTACGATAAACGCCGCCTTATGATTCTTCATCAGATTCATGGGAATCATTGCGAACTGTGTAGATGCGCCTCCCTGCAGGAACATCACGGCATAATCATCAGGAATTCCCATCAGATCACGCAGATCCTGCTCTGCTTCCTTGATAATCGCATCGTAGACTTTTCCGCGGTGGGACATCTCCATAACGGACATTCCGCTGCCCTTGTAGTCCAGCATGTCGGCTGCGCATTGTTTCAGCACGGCTTCCGGAAGTACTGCCGGACCGGCTGAGAAGTTATAAACACGGCTCATATTTGTTTCCCCCTGCCACAATAACGAGACCTATTATAGGTGATTTCGTTCACAAATCGAGAGAAAAGTTCATGGAATTACGAAAAATGTTTCAAATTATGAAACCCTATATGAAAATTGTTTCATAAAGAAAAAGCTTCCTCTCAGCTGCGGAAGCCGCCTTTGACCATTCTGACCCGGTCCCCTTCCTCCGAACTCTTCATTTTGTCGGAGCCGATGGACTGGGTATAAATAATTCCGGTCTCAATCGGTTCATCGCTCACCTTCTCGATATCCGCGATTGCGCCGTGGAGATATTCACAGTTGTTGAAATTGCCGCTGGACGCCAGCCCGTTGGCTCCGCCGAAGTAGGCAATTGCCTTGTCTGTATCAATGACAAACTCCAGCACATGTCCGTTGGAATCGGCACTGCATCCGTTGGATGCGTGGACCGATGCCTTGGCATCCACCTTTACAACCGGAATCGTGATGCCGGTATCGAGAATAAAGTAATACCGGGAGCCGATCTCCCCGAATGAGTATGCCAGGGCCACTCCGATAAAGCCGTCCTCATCCACCAGAAAGCCCGTTTCCTCATCGACCGTGCAGTGGTTATGGATGTACTGGTACTGCGCACTTCCGACACTTGTGATCATGCGGTAGTCTTCATAGGTCTTGATATCACTGGTGGAACAGGCACCGATGCTCTCCGACTTGAATTCCTTCTTATAGTTCTTCAGCCGGCCAAGCGAAAAATCCTCCGGAGAATAACCCGTGAGAAATAACGATGCGCCTGTGCATGCGAGCAGGCATGTAAAAAGACGTTTTATCTTCATAAAACCAGCTTCATTGTACGCTGTGCGCTGATTTTGCGTCAAATACCGCCCCTGCCGGGTCTGTCACAAACAGAAAATCCGGACTGCCGTGCAGCCCGGATCTCATGGCGATTAACGGAATACCACTTCCAGAGAATAGTCCTTTGCGACGCCCTTGATGATCGGGGAGTACATCTCCCAGACGGACAGAATCGCAAAGCGGTCAGCATTGTCCAGCACGTTGGAAGTATCCAGCTTTTCCTGCATCTTCTGGCGTGCCTCCGCCTGGATATCCCGGTTCTGTTCAGGGGTCAGCTTGATTTCCCCGAACGCAAGCAGACCGTTGGTCGTGTCACCGAACATGATCTTGTCTTCCGGAATATTGAGCGGTTCCTGTTTCGGGTGCGGAATCTTCAGCGTAATCAGCTTTTCTTCTTCATTAAAGGAAATATCCGACTTCCGCAGCTGTCCAAGATCCACCGTATACACTGCCGTTCCCGTGAATGTGATTACCTTCATCTTTGTGAATGCGCCCCAGTTCAGGAAGCCGGTATCCGTAACGGTTACCGCATCGGATACTTCCTGCGAGAAGACTTCGAGCTTCTTGAGCTTTTCGGAATCGCCGAGAATTGCCTCTTCAAAGTCTGCGGCGGTATAGCCGAAGATGCTGTTGTCCTCCAGCACAAGATCATGCGACTGGGCTTCCTCCGAAAACGTTGTGAGCGACTGAAATCCCTGATGCATTGCGTTGATCTTCGGAAGAATCAGTCCGGCGATGAGACCGATGACAATCAGGGACGGAAGAATCTGAAGCCACGCGCCGGATTTTCCGCCTTTTTTTGCGCCGCGGGCAGCGGCCTGTTCCACACGTTTCAGAAACGCTTCTTCGTTTTCCTGGGTGCTGCGTTCATTCTGTGCATTCTTTTCTTCACTCATGGTTCATCCCTCCTTATTGATTATGATATCGTTTCCCGATCGTTCCGTTACGGAACGGATCAGTCGGTATGAATATTATCCCGGAACAGTTTTTCCGGGAGAATGCGCCGGTAGACGTTTTCATAGCGGCGGATCACATCCTGCCGCTGATGCGGACCATGGGTTCCCGCTTCCAGGATGCGGAAGTCCACTCCGAAGCAGCGGACATCAATGCCGGTATCCAGAATCCCGTTGCGGAGGTAAAACTCCACGCGGCGTTTCCGCAGTGCCGTTTCATCCGCATCTCTTCCGGAATCCGGAAGCTCAGCTTCGATGATTACATATTCCTTATCCTTCAGCCGGTTTTCCAGCAGCCGCAGCAGTTCACTTCCGGCACCGCTGCTGCGCCGCCCGGGAATCACCGCAAGATAATCAATAAGACATACGTCTTCTGCCTCAACCAGGCATACATATCCGATAACTTCATTATGATCCAGTAACCCCAGAAACCGGTAATATCCTTCTGCGATTCCCTGTTCAATCAGTTCCAGCGATTTCAGTTCAGAAGGAGGAAAATCTTCTTTCATGTGTTCGTTGTAGACCCTTCGCCGCTGTGCTTCATCAAGCACCGCAAGGCGAAGTCCCTTCTGCTGTGTTCTGTGTTCCGGCATTCTTATTCTCCTGCCGTTCGGCGTTCATTTCTCGCGTCGAGAAGCCCGCGGATATAGGGTCGGATCAGCTTATCAATGGGAAGTTTGTATTTCCGGCACATGGCAGTGCCGAACAGAATCAGAATCAGACTGATTCCGATAAATATAAGATGTCCCTGACTGTACATGATAATCCCCTGTTACCGAAACCGGCATTACATATTATTATACGAATGGATATCCTTTAAGTAACATCCATGCAGTGATTTTTCAGAAAGGCGAACGACGATGAGCTATCAGACACAGAACAGGCCGGAATACCCGACAGTTCCCGAAGAGGAAACCGAACAGACCGCCGCATCCGCCGGAACCGCAAAGACGCAGAAATCTGATACACTGCGCATTCTTGCGGTAATCCTGGTCAGCGTGCTGTGTTTTTCTGCCGGCGTCTTTCTCCGTACCCGGACAAATGACCCGTTCCGCATGACCGCCGAACCGGGAAGACTGCCGCTTTCAGAATATGTGCTGCGGGACTGTGATACCGGAGAACCGGTTCAGGGATACCGTGTGGAAGGCTTCAGTGACACCTATACCTTTACCTTCAGTCTGAATCACTATGAGACATCCCGCGGAATCGGAATCGGCAGTTCCTGGAATGACTTCGTGGAAGCTTACGGGGACATTTATGTTTATGAGGCGGAATCCGGCAGCACCCTTATTCATCCGGATGAGCCTATGACTGTGCAGGAGTTTCATGATACGTATGTCACGACCGGAGAGATGGACCCGGCAGTTTCCGAGCTGAAAATCACCTTCATGACCGGCACAGACGGAAAGCATCTGTATTATACGGATGGGGATATGCTGAGGGCGAAGAATAATTATGAACATATGCCCGGACTCTTCAAGCCGGTTCTGGAGGAAGAGGAACGGCCTTCCCGCTTCTGGATGAACTTTTCCTTCGTGCCGGAAGACGGAGGCACGCTTGACTTTATCTATTCCGGTTCATATCCGGAGTACTGAATGACATCCCCGGGACGGGATGTTTTTTATGACGCAGTATCTTTTTTTATTTACAATAATTTCATAAGCATTTCTTTACTTGCCTTTCGGAGGATAACGAATGAGAATTCCGATTCAGATACAGATGACCGCGGGCGAAAACGGCGCAACTGCGCTTTCGATGATGCTGGGATACTTCGGAAAATATGTACCGATCCAGGAAGTCCGTGATGTCTGCATAACCTCACGCAACGGAACCAGTCCCGAACAGATGAAGGATGCGGCGGAGCACTACGGCCTTGCGGCTGAGATCGTGAAGCTGTCCGTCGAAGAACTGAAGGATGCACAGCTTCCGCTTCTGATCTGCTGGAAGAAACGCTATTACGCAATCGTCACAAAGTATTCCGACAGTATTGTCGAAGTGATCGATCCGGCCAAGGGAATGTACAAGAGCCCGATGAATGCGTTTAAAAAGCATTATTCCGGAACCGCGGTAAAACTTTCAAAAGGCCCGGGCTTTGAGCCCGGCGGAAAGCGGGAGTCTCTTTATACCCTTCTGAAAGACCGTGTGAAGTCTCTGAAGAAGCCGATGTTCGGCCTGCTTGTGTTCTCCCTGTTCTGTATCTGGCTGGATATGGCGCTGTCCCGCGGACAGAAGACCATGATGGACAACGTCGTCAGTAAAGACGGTGATCTGTCCTTTCTGGCACCGTTTCTGAAGCTGTTCGGAAGAACCGCGGCAGACCGCCCCTCTGCGGCAGTAATCATGATGGCCATCCTGCTGGGCGGAATCCTGCTGTATGCGGTATTCACGATCCTGAAGGAAACCATCATCAATAACGCCACAAGAAACATGCTGGCAGAATCCGGCAGTGATATGTTCAAGCATCTGTTCGGGCAGCCTCTCCGCTTCTTTGAACAGTACAGCGCGGGTGAACTGATGCAGCGGATGAGCGGCAATCAGAAGCTTGCCCATACCCTGGTAAGCTCCCTGGTTCCCCGTCTGATCAATGCGGTCATGACCGTGTTCTATTTCGGACTGCTTCTGTCCTACAACAAGACCATTGCCCTGCTCTGCATCGGCATCGAACTCGTGAATTCCTTCTTTGTGCTGCGCCTGCAGGAACGCACGGCAATCATCTCCCGCTCCATGGCGACCAGCACCGGCGCATTGAATTCCTCCGTGCTCAACGGTATGAGCATGATCGATACGATCAAATCCACCGGCTCGGAAAAAGCCTTCTTCAACATGTGGTATGAGTCACAGTCGCAGGTCAACGAGTCGAAGATTGCGACCTTCCGGATCAATCAGGTGATCCGGGCAGTATCCGACGTTCACAATTATCTGATTCAGGGCATTCAGCTGTTTCTCGGTGCGTACTTCATCACCCAGGGACAGTTCACGCTCGGTACGATTGCGCTGTTTCGGAGCGTGCTCGGAAACCTGCGCGGTTCTCTGAATAACGTGCTTACCTCCGTCAACACCCTGCAGTCCATGCGTACCAATATTGAACGCGTGGAAGATATCAACCGCCGGCCGGTGCCGGAAGAGATTCCGCTGGAAGACGGAAAGGTATATGACAAGCTGCCGGGACATATCGAAGTATCCCATGTGAACTACCGTTACAATCCGGGCGATGAGCTTGCGATCGATGATGTAAGCATGGAAGTCACACCCGGCCAGATCGTCGCAATTGTCGGCGGAACCGGATGCGGAAAAAGCACTCTTCTCAAACTCATGGCAGACCTGTACAAACCGGAATCCGGAGAGATCCTCTACTCCGGTCTCAGACGGGAAGAGATTCCGGATGTCGTGTTCCATTCCTCCATCATGACCGTCGATCAGGAATCGGTCGTCTTTGAGGATTCGGTCTATTCCAATATCCGGATGTGGGACAGCACGATTGAAGACTATGAGATTTACCTCGCCGCAAGAGATGCACAGATTCATGACCGCATCATGCGGGATCCGGCGGGCTATGCGACCGAAATCCTTGAAAACGGACGGAACTTCTCCGGCGGAGAACTGCAGCGTCTGGAACTGGCGCGGGCACTGGCGCATGAGCCGACCGTTCTGTTTCTTGATGAATTCACGTCTGCCCTGGATGCCCTTACCGAAAGCAAGGTCATTCAGGCAATCCGCGACAAGCGCACGACCTGCGTGATCGTCGCACACCGTCTGTCCACGATCGTAGACTGCGACCGCATCTATGTCATGGACAAGGGAAAAATCGTTCAGGAAGGAACCCACAGTGAACTGTACCGGCAGGAAGGCCTGTACCGTCAGCTGATCGGGTCACAGTAAGGAGGTGCCGTTATGGGTATTTACAGTGATCTGATCCGCAAGAAGGAAGAAAACAACAAGCTCATGGAACAGTACGCCGATGAAGCGCTGTTTCATGACCGGCATATCCGGCGCATGGAGAGTGACATCGATGACATGCAGAGTGCGCTGATCTTTATTCTGGAAAAATTCCACATCCCGGCAGTCCGCCGTTACGGTTATCACTCCGTGGATGCGGTAATGGAGTCCATGCTTGATCCCCACGGCATCATGTACCGCTATGCGGAATCTGCCGCAGACGAAGCAAAAGAGCGGACCGAATACATTCTTGCATACCGCGAAGACGGCAAGGTGGTGGCACTGACCCCGACCCTGCTTGGCTATCAGTGGTACTGCCCGCATGATTCCTCGCACGGTCAGGCAACCCGGAGCTACTGCCGGTCGCTGAAGCCGGGATGCTATGTCATCAACCAGCCGATGCAGGTATCAAAGTCCATCGTCTGGACCTTCATTCAGAATACGCTGAAGTACATGACCATCTATGATGCGGCATATCTTATGATCTCCACCGCACTTGTGTCCGGACTCGGTCTGCTTCTGCCGCGTATCAGCAACTGGGTGTACAACACGTTCCTGACGGATCCCAATGCGGATACGGCGATGCTGAAAACCGTGTTTGCGATGTTCATGACATTGAATATTGTCCGCGGTCTGATTACGCTTCTGAAACAGCGGGTTCTCAATATGCTGAAGAACCGGGTATCCATCCGGATCCAGGCGGATGTCATGGCACGCATTCTTCACCTGCCTCGCTCCTTCTTCTCGGAAAACTCTTCTGGGAAGCTGTCAAAGCGGATTTCCAACTGCACGAATCTCTCCGCGATGATTATCAATATCTTCCTGGATATCCTGCTGAACTTCTCGTTCTCGGGCGTCTATCTTGCCCAGATGAAACGGCTTGCGCCGGAGCTGTTCCTGCCGGCAGTCATCTTCATTCTTCTGAAGATCATTGCGGCGATTATTGCGGCGATCGGCAATGCCGTGATTGACCGCAAATCCATGGAAGTGGAAATGGAGAGCAGCAGCTTCTTCTATTCGGTCGTCCGCGGCATTCAGAAGATCAAAGGCATGGGCGCAGAGAAAGCCGTCTATGCAAAGTGGGCGGAAAACTACCGCAACATTCTGCACTATCAGTACAATCAGCCGTTCTTCCTGCGGCATCAGGGCGCAATCATCACCATGCTTACCAGCGCTGCCACTGTCACCCTGATGGGACTGACCGCAGTAAACGGCCTGACGCGTGAAAGCTACATGGTATTTACCACTTCCTACTCCATGGTCATCTCGGTTGCCTCAACGGTTACCGGTGTCATGAGCAATCTCTTCCGGATGAAGAACCTCGCGGACAATGTCCGTCCGATCTTCACCTCAAAGTCCGACACAAAACCGAACCTCGAATATGTACGTCATCTGAACGGCCGCATCCGGGCAGAGAACATTCACTTCTCCTATAATGATGAATCCTACGGCTGTCTGCGCGGCGTCTCCCTGAATGTCAGGGCCGGCGAGAAGATCGCCATCGTCGGAGAAAGCGGCTGCGGAAAGAGCACGCTGCTCAAAATACTCATGGGAATGGAAACACCGGATTCCGGTGCGGTATATTTTGACGACAAGGACATCAACCTGCTCAATCAGAAATCGCTGCGGCAGCGGATCGGATCGGTCTTCCAGTTCAGCAAGCTCTTCCCGGGCACCATCTTCAGCAACGTCACCTTCGGCGCAACGGAAGAGGTCAGCGAAGAGGAAGTCTGGAACGCGCTGGATAAAGCATGTATCGGCGATTATATCCGGACACTTCCGCTCGGCATCAACACGGAGATCTCCGAGTCCAATTCCTGCGGCTTCTCCGGCGGTCAGCGCCAGCGGATCCTGATTGCCCGCGCTCTGATCGGCAGACCGGGCGTGCTGATTCTTGATGAGGCAACATCGGCGCTTGACAACATGACGCAGAAGAAGGTTCTTGAGGCTGTCAACGAACTATCCTGTACCGTGATCATGGTCGCCCATCGTCTTTCCACCGTTGAAAACTGCGACAAGATCATCATGCTGGAAAACGGCGTGATCGCAGAAGAAGGAACCTACAGCGAACTGATGGA
Source organism: Solobacterium sp. (assembly GCA_017419465.1). Classification (GTDB taxonomy): domain Bacteria; phylum Bacillota_I; class Bacilli_A; order Erysipelotrichales; family Erysipelotrichaceae; genus Bulleidia. The sequence continues at coordinate 10,742 of JAFOLE010000053.1, forward strand.
ACGCGGCGGAAAATTCGCAAAGCTGGTCGAAAAACAGCTGATCAAGGAAGAGGAAGAAAAACAGAAAAAAGCACGGCCGGAGCCGGTGCTCATCGCCTGAAACGATACAGGAGCCATTCCGATGAGGAACGGCTCCTTTTCATTATCATGCCTGCAGTTTTTCCTGCTGGATCTCGACAATGATTTTCTCTGTCATGGTCATGCCCGGTGAAGCAATCCGTCCCATATTGTGCATGGTATCTTCCGGTGTGAACCCGTTGATGCCATGCACACTGTCAATATGCACGCCGCTGAGCGCAAGCTCCACGCTTTCAAACGCCGCACAGGCGGCGATGCCTTTCATCGTGCATCCCTGATTTCCGCCGTGTTTCTTATCCTCTTCGGTCAAAGCGCAGGCAGACAGAATCATCGGTTCTGCGCAGCACCAGCTGCATTCCTTCGGTATACATTGCCCATTCTTCGTCCTGTTCATCACGCATCAGGACATGCCATCCGGTATCGGCGTCTTCGTACGGTTCATGGATCGTTTCGGTGACCGTAAAGATCATTTCATTACGGCCCTGATCCTTTACTGCGGTCACTTCGACCGTATCATACAGGCCGTAGTTGTAACTCAGGTATTCTGTGCCGCTGTCTTTGCAGGCCCAGTATCCGGATACCAGAGCGCTGATCTCCGCATCGGTGTTATCGGTATCTCTGCCGGTTACGATGCGGCTGCCGTCATAGACGAAACCGCTGCTGAGAAGATTCTCTTCGTGAATCCCGGCGCGAAGGGTTTCAGCGAATTCATTCAGGATCTCATATCCGTTTTCCGGGATCACATTGTCATAATTGATCCGGCAGTATTCCCGCCTGTATCCGCCGGTTTCCGAGTCATCAAAGTACATTCCGATCAATGTGGAAGGTCCGTCCAGCGCAATATGTTCCTCATCAAACGGAAGATCTTCCCAGACAGAAAGATTGTTTCTGTCGATGCGCTCGCGCAGTGCGTCAAACAGCTGTTCATCCGCCGTGTATTCCTTCTCAATCAGAGAAAAGGAATGTTCGATGGCAGAGGTTGTCTTTATCATTGCCCTGCCGTCACTGTCCCGGTACAGTTCGATCAGGTTCGTGTCTCCCTGCATTCCGCCGCCATGCGAGTAGCTTACACCGATCAGCGGTCCGTGCGTAACTTCAACACTCTGCAGTTCTTTGAGCGTAATGTCTTTGCGGAATTTGTGATCACTGTCATACAGCGGGCGCGCACACGAAAAGAGTCCGGTCATAATCAGTCCTCCTGCCGGAATCATCAGAAAAAGATTCCGCTTTGAATTATTCCATTTCATTGGCATGTATCCTCTGATTTCATTGTAGCGTATATCATCATGATTCGGGCATCAGACAGAAAAAGATCCTCTCAGGCATCTGCCCAAGAGGATCTCTTTTTCTTAATCTCTTCTGTTAAGACGTTTTAATTACTTAACGTTGGAGAAGTACTTGATGGTACGAACCATCTGAGAAGTATAGGAGTTCTCGTTGTCATACCAAGCAACTACCTGAACGAGGTACTCGCCGTCCGCAACCTTGGAAACCATTGTCTGGTTAGCATCAAAGAGGGAACCGAACTTCATGCCGATGATATCGGAGGAAACGAGCTTCTCGGTTGTGTAACCGAAGGACTCGTTAGCAGCAGCCTTCATAGCAGCGTTGATTTCATCAACAGTTACTTCATCCTTCTTAACAACTGCGTGCAGGATTGTTGTGGAACCTGTAGGGGTCGGAACACGCTGTGCAGCACCGATGAGCTTGCCGTTGAGCTCAGGGATAACAAGACCGATAGCCTTAGCAGCACCTGTGCTGTTCGGAACGATGTTCGCAGCACCGGCACGAGCTCTCTGAACGTCACCCTTTCTCTGCGGGCCGTCGAGAATCATCTGGTCGCCTGTGTAAGCGTGAACAGTTGTCATGATACCGCTCTGAATCGGAGCATAGTCATTGAGTGCCTTTGTCATCGGAGCCAGGCAGTTTGTTGTGCAGGAAGCAGCAGAGATAACTGTGTCTTCCGGCTTCAGTGTTTCGTGGTTTACGTTGTAAACGATTGTCGGAAGATCGTTTCCTGCCGGAGCAGAGATAACAACCTTACGAGCGCCTGCCTTAATGTGAGCAGAAGCCTTTTCCTTGCTGGTGTAGAAACCTGTGCACTCGAGAACAACGTCGATCTTCAGATCGCCCCAAGGAAGGTTGTTTGCATCAGCTTCCTTGTAGATCTGCAGTGTCTTGCCGTCTACAGTGATTGTGTTTGCTTCGTCATCAGCAGTAACGGTGTGAAGGTTCTCACCGATCTTTCCGCAGTAGCCGCCCTGTGCTGTGTCATACTTCAGCAGGTGAGCAAGCATGGAAGGCTTTGTCAGGTCGTTGATAGCTACTACTTCGTAACCTTCAGCGCCGAACATCTGGCGGAAAGCAAGACGTCCAATACGTCCGAATCCATTAATCGCAACTCTTACATCTGTCATTATAGTTATTTTGACCTCCTATTTTGTTGCGTATAAATTATACGTTTTTGGGGCTGATACAGTCAATTGATAAGTGAATCTTTTCACCCGTTTTCCACATGCATTTCTGTACCTGTGTCCAAATCTCGGAAAAACGCCGTGATTTTTCGGTTTTCTGCATGGTTATGGGCATTTATTCCATTTTGCACAGAAGAAAAGCGGACGCCTTTCCGGCATCCGCTGCACTGTCTGATTCTGTCTTTCTTAAACAGTTTCCACCATCATCAGCGGTTTCGTGCTGATGCGGTAAGCTTCCTGGATGGTCCGCGCTTCACAGCTGAACAGCTTAGAGAACAGACGCGGTTCATTGAGGCGTGCCATGACAACCGGATACGTGCGCTGTTTCGCATTCGGAAACAGACGGCTCAGGTTTTCCGCCTGCGAAACGTGAAGCGTTACCGTTGCGCGTTCCTGCATTGCGGCATGCACGAGCTTCATGATGGCTGTGGAGTCCTGATAGATCATTTCCTCGATCTTTGCCTCACGCCCTTCCAGCAGCACCGTCGCATAACCGCGGATGTTGTTCTTTTCATCAAAGTACGCCACGACCTTGCCGCCGCGGGTATTGATCTCCCGCTTCAGATTTTCAAAATCCTTCGGTGTTCTTGCGACATAGCCGTTGAACCGGTGCATGGAAGAACTGTATACCTTCAGCATATCCACCGGATGCGGTTCAAACATGCAGCCGTAGGTGCTGAGGCGTGCGCCCTCTTCCCGCTCCAGCGTATAGGCTGTCCGGTAATAGATCGGCTCAAAGCCAAACGGACGGTATGATTCACCATAGGCTGCCGGAACAAGAGTGATCAGCTCCCGGTGTGAACATACATCCACCGCGGTTTCGATCAGCTTCTTCATTCTTCCTTCATTCCGGTAAGCCGGCATCGTGCACGCATGACTCAGCATGCTCATGCGGAGAATCCGGCCGTTGAACATCACATCATGCGGAATCATGCAGATGTAAGCCGCAATATCGTTGCCTTCCGTATCCACATAAAAGTACTCCGGCCGGCAGATCTGGCGGAAGAAGAAATCCGCATAACGGGGATCATCCAGCGTAAAACATACCCGCCAGTTTTCCCGGATTCCCGGAATCATTGTTTTATCAGCCTGCTGTATCATATGCTCTGCCTCTTTTCTTCATCTTCATCCTTGCGGGTGAACTCCACATCTATTACTTCCGCATCTTCCGTGCGTTTCAGCCGGGATGTCTGTTCCTGAAACAGGTCGTCCTGCCAGGTTGCCTGCGGCTGTTCATTCAGTTCCCGTTCCATCTGTTTCTTCATCCCGCGGAACCGGAACCACAGATATATCGCCGCAATTGCAATTACAACGAGCAGTCCCGGAAACAGAACGATGACCAGAACACTCAATGCAATCAGCGCCAGAAGCGCCGCAAACGGATTATTCTTCCCCATGGTGTTTCCTCAGCTCTTCCGCAAGATCATGGATTTTCACAAACCGGTGCTTCATTCCGGACTTGGTTACCGAAGACCCGGTTTCACGGTTATAAATCTCTGCCAGTTCACTCAGTGTCGCATCCGGATTGCGCAGACGGATATCCGCCGCTTCCCGGACTTTGATATCCAGCGACTTCAGACGGTCATACTTCTGAAGCAGTTCAATATCCGCAATCTGTTTGTTGCTGGCATGAATTGATTTTACTTCATTGGCGACATCCACGTTGTTCAGCCGCTGCATGTTATTCATGAAATCCCTTGAGATCCGCTCATTTTCAAATTCCAGCAGACAGCGGTCCGCACCGCACACCCGCAGGAAATCGGAGATCCGGTCGCTCGCTTTCAGATATACCACATGCTTGGAACGCCGGGTAATGGAACGGGCGGGAATATCGAACCGGGCCATCAGATCGATCAGGAACTCCGCATGCATTTCATTGCATGCCTTGATCTCGAGATGATAACCGCTTGTCTGGGGTGAGTTGACGCTGCCGTCTGCCATGAAGGCTCCCGCAAGATACGCTCTTGCCCAGGGATCCTTCTGTACCACTTTCTGAAGCGGGCGGTCCTGCAGACCGCGTGCGCTGTAGATGCAGAGATCCTTCAGGATTTCCGTGACCGGTCCGTAGATCTTCATGGAATAGATCAGGTTCTTGTTCAGATTCATACGGCGGCGCACCGAAGTCTCAATATTGACGGTATAACGTCCCTTCATCATCCGGTAGATGGCACGTGACACCGGCGCATTCTCGGTTGTTACGGCGATTGCCATGCCGCGGGAGGACACTGAAATGGAAGAGGTCATCTGAATCAGCGCAGAAAGCTCTGCCCGCTCCTCTCCACCGGTGACACTCTTCAGTGATAACTCCTGTTTTACATCAGATGTAAATGACATGCTGTCTCCGTTTCCAACCTGACTGTTTTCGTTTAAAGAATTGATTCAACCGCAGCCTGAATCTTCTGCGGATCATGGCGCACCAGCCCTTTTTCAAAACTGAGCAGTTCCCGGGGAATGATCCGGTAGGGGTGCTCGCTCTGTGTGACAACAACGGCTGTGCTTCCCATATTTGCATAGCGCTCCATGACTGCTTCGGGAATCGTTTCGGACGGTACGATGACCGCATCGACCGGAGCTCCGTGATCAAGCAGTGCCTGCACATGCGCTTCCACATCATAGCCGTCGGTCTCACCGGGCTGCGTCATCGCATTGCAGAAATAGACACGCTCTGCCTTTGTATTCTGCAGGGCTTCCCGGATTTCGGGAATGATCACATTCGGAAGAATGGATGTATATACCGATCCGATTCCGTAGATGATGAGATCTGCGTTCCGGATCGCATTTACCGCGGCCGGTGTCGCTTTGACATCGCAGTCATAGAACACCTTCTGAATATGGTTCATCACGGTCGGAATATTCGCTTCACCGCGTACAATAACACCGTCATTCATCCGGGCATACAGGGTAATGACCTGCGCCGTGGCAGGGATGATCGATCCTTTCACCTTCAGGACATTCCCGATGGTTTCCACCGCCTCCAGAAAGGAACCGCACTGCTGGGTCATCGCCGTCAGGATCAGATTTCCGAGGTTATGTCCGGAAACATCCGTCTCATCCCCGGAGGGATCCTCAAACCGGTAATCCATCAGATCTCCCAGCATGGTTTCACTCTCCGCAAGGGCGATCATGACATTGCGAATATCCCCCATTGCCGGAATATGAAACTGCCGGCGCAGACGGCCGGTGCTTCCGCCGTCATCCGCAACCGTGACGATTGCGGAGATATCGATGTGTTCAATATGTTTGATACCGCGGCAGATCGCAGCCTGTCCGTGTCCGCCGCCGATAACGACAACACGCTTATTCATGACCGATCCATTCCTTCTCATCACGGTGCTGTTTATAGCAGCGGTACTGATTCCGGTAATGGTCATACAGGAAGTTGGTGATGGTTACAGAACGATGCTGTCCGCCCGTGCAGCCGATTGCGACGGTGAAATGGTTTTTCCCTTCCTTCACATATTCGGTAAAGGCATAGTCCAGAAATGACAGCAGCCTGCGGCAGAATTCCTTGGTCTCTTCCTTTTCCATGACGTAGTCATAAACCTGCGGATCGTTTCCGGAGTACACTCTGAGATCCGGCACCCAGAACGGATTGGGAAGGAAACGGACATCGATCATGAGATCGGCATCCATCGGCACGCCGTATTTGTAGCCGAACGAAAGAAAGGAAATGGAAAAGGACGGCGCGGCGCTCTTTGCGAAATACTGTTCCAGAACCCGCTTGACTTCCTTTGTCGTGAGATAGGACGTGTCCACGGTCACAAAGGAGGACATGTCGGTCCTGGCGAGCATCTGCCGTTCCACCGCGATTGCTTCTTCCAGCGTATTGGCTGTGTTGCTCAGAAGCAGCGGATGCATGCGGCGCGTGCTCTTGTAGCGGCGGATGAGAACAATGTCTGAGGCATCAAGAAACAGCACTCTCACGTCCATGCCTTCCCCTTTGATTCCGCGCAGGAATTCCGGGAAGTCATTCGCATTTGTGGAAAGTGCGATGTAGTTATACCGGGGGTCCACACTGTTCTCAATAATGTCTACAAGCAGACTGAGCAGCTGTACCGGGTAGTTTTCAATGATGTGATAGCCCATATCCTCCAGAATGGAAGTGGCCGTGCTCTTTCCGGCACCGCTCATTCCACTGACCAGGATGACTTTTTTCAGTTTTTCCATATGTATTAACCGCCGGAAATATTTTATCATCTTATCCCTGCTTCTTGCAGAGACACGCTGAAAAACAATATATAAAAGGCACTCGGAAGCGGTAAGGAAAACCCGCTCCGGATCATTCGGGGCGGGTTGTTCAGATTCAGTCTTCTGTCTGTCCTTTCAGCATCTCGCTGAATTCACGGAGATCTGCGAATTCATCCTTCGGTTTGACTTTTACCGTAAAGTCAAAGTCCTCCAGCTTGAGTTCATCGATCTTCGCTTCCGGATCGTTGACAACACGTCCGGACTGCTTGAGAATCGCATCTTCAATGACGTTGCGCGCAAGACGTCCGTTGCCGGCCTCTGCCGCATTGATCGACTGCACCTTATCGAAGTATTCTTCCAGTTTCGGCAGTGCTTCCGCTTCGATCGTGTAGCCCTTGGACTTCGCCTGGATCTCTGCGATCTTGCGCAGCTCTTCTCCGGTGTAGTCCGGGAAATGAATCGTATTCGGGAAACGGGACTTGAGACCGGAGTTGGACTCCAGGAAGGTCTTCATTTCCTTACTGTATCCGGCAAGAATCACGATCAGGTTATCGCGGTTGTCTTCCATTGCCTTGACGATCGTATCAATACATTCCAGACCGAAGGAGTCATCCTTTCCGCGGTACAGCGAGTATGCCTCATCGATGAAGAGAACACCGCCAAGTGCGGATTTGATGACGGACATGGTAAGGGGTGCCGTCTGGCCGACATACTGTGCGACGAGATCTGCACGGGTCACTTCCACAAGCTGACCCTGGCTCAGTGCGCCGATCGCCTTCATATACCGGGAAATCAGACGCGCAATGGTCGTTTTTCCGGTTCCGGGGTTTCCGGTGAAGATCATATGTTTGGAAATCTCGCTGGTCTTCATGCCCTGCGCCTTGCGGATCTCCTGCATGCGGATGTGATTCTGCAGGGAACGGATATATGCCTTGATTGTCTCAAGACCGACAATCTGGTCGAGTTCCTTGTTCACTGCCTCAATTTCTTCCGCACTGGTCTTGGACCGTGTCAGAGTAACCGCAGTATCGCTGATCAGCGCAGACGGAACGCCGTCCTGCAGGGTCAGAATCGCAGAGGTTCCGGCCGAGAAATTATGCGTCAGTGCCGCCTGGCTCAGGGAAATATAGAAGTCATCAAACAGACCGGTCAGTGAATCGGAACCGTTGGTCTTGTCATAGTTTGCGACAACCCAGCCGCGCAGTTCCGGACTTACCGTCACCGCAAGCTTCAGGTTTTTGTTTGCCTTGTCGATCAGGGTTTTGCTCAGACGGTCGGCAAACTCTCCTGCGTCCGCTTCGGTAAACGGCGTCAGGGTAATCGTATCCAGCACGTGGTACAGGAAGTTCGCACCGAATGCGTCCTGAACGGCCTTCGTACCGTTGTTTGTGATGAAGACGAGGAATTTTCCGGATGCGGACAGAGAGTCCACCGCATCCTTCACCAGTCCGGTCTGGTTCTCCACAAGAATGCCCTTGTTCAGAACATACCGCTTGGAGAGCGTTACCTTTCCGGTGCATACCAGAGAATCCACCATCCGCAGGAAGCCCGGGAAACCGGTCTCAAAGTTTTCAAAGCAGATAATCTGGCCTCTGCCGGAGAGATCCTTATAGAGGTCCTGCAGGAAGATCTGTTCCTGGGCACCGCTCTGATAAAGGCTCATATCAATGGTATAGACATCATCGCTGCCGATCACACGGTGTTCAAAGAGCGACTTCGCCATGCGTGTAACACAGGCATGCCGTCCGCTTCCGTTGGGACCGGTCACGAGAATGACATTCTTTGCCTTTCCTTCTTCCGCACCCATGACATAGGGACGGCGGAAGGCAACACAGAACTGACGCAGCGCATCATCCTGTCCGACGATTTCCTCATCCATCTCAACAAGGATTTCATCGAATACCTTCTGGGTATCAAACACAGTGAGCACGCCGGGATTCTTCGCCTCCTGCGGCGACAGATTGTAGTCCTGTTCGATTTCCCGCTGAACGCGTTCCATATCCGCCTGATTGAAGCCGTTGTCCTTTGACAGTTCTTCCAGTTCCTTCTGCTGGCCGGTGAGCAGCTTGCGCAGCTCCTCAAAGGAACGGTCGGCATTTTTCAGAAGATCGGACGTTGCTTTGGATGCGGAATTGATCATGTTCGACATCGTCGAAACATCCTCAGCGGTTTTATCGATGGAGTCTTCGCCTTTTCCTGTAACAAGCACCACATCATCGGTTTTCACGGTTCCGGATGCACGGTCCTTGTTCAGGATTTCCCGCATCAGGCGTTCTTTTTCTTCGGTACGTTTATCTGACATGATTCATCACCCCTCAAGTGTGCTGCTTTCTTCGGCAGCAGTCTGCTGTTTCAGAGCCATCATGATATCGTCGTCTGTCGTCATGCCGTCTTTCCGAAGCATTGCCTCCAGTGTCGACATATCTGCGGACAGGTTGATGGAATCGCTCTCCGACATTGCCGGAATCAGACGATCCTTCATGGCGCTGTTGATATGACTGATGGTGTCCTTCAGACTCTGAACATTCTTTTCATAGTTCGCATCGGTCTGTACATTCTGCATTCTTGTGTACTGCTGGAGAATGCCGATGAGATACGGGAGATAGTTGCTGTAAAGCTTTTTGAGCTTGCCCTTCTGTTTCGGGAAGGTCCGCTCCAGATCATCCAGCTGCTTCAGAAGCGCAGCGGTCTCATACAGGCCGTTGGAGATTTCCTCATCCGGAATACCGTCATTCAGCGCGGTGATCTGTTCACGGAAGGAAACCGCATCATTCGGCTTTTCCGCTTCCTTCGGCTGTTCCTGCTTCGGCTTCTTCGCCTGTGCCGTTCCGGTCTTCGGGACATAGTCCACATCGACAATCTCCGGCGAAACAACCGCGACATCGTTCTGTTCCATTGTCAGAAGCGTGTCAAACATCTGGTCATAGATTTCCCCGTAATTTCTCCGGAAATCCGCAACCGTCCGGAAGTAATGACCGTCGCAGTCGACCTCGAGCGCATCCAGGCTGGAAAACCTGCCGCCCTTGAGCGTCAGGACAAGGTTGTGGCTGCCGCTGGTCAGGGTAATCGCCCGTTCCCCGCTGCGGAACCGCTTCAGAAGATAAGAATTGATACGGGCCTTCTTATCTGCGGAATGGCGGGTATCACTCATGCCGTAACGGTGTACGGTCTGACGGCGGGAGCTCGCATTGGAGCTCGTATATATATTCTGTCTGGATGCCCTTACTGCCTGCGTCATGATATAGGTAACCGCTCCGAAAATAAGCAGAAGCGGAATGATGCTGTCAAAGAAGCCAAAGACAAAGAACAGCAGAAATAAGATCCAGAATCCGTTGGGTGAATGTCTCATGTTTCATCAATCCTCTTAATAAATGAAATTATAGCATTAAAAAGGACGCCTAAACGGGCGTCTCTTTCATAAATCTGTGTCTGTCCGGTCAGCGATTACTCGTTTTCCGCTTCGGTGCCTGCCGTCCACATGGAACGGTAGCTCATAAACGGAATCTCATCGGCGTTGATCCGGGCCTGATTGCGCTGCTTGTGAATATCCCCGTCATGGATCGAGGAACGGATATTCTTGTTGACCATATACTGGACATAGACCAGCTTTTTGAGCAGGAACCAGCGGACGACATAGGACGCGATCAGCGGTGCCTTGTCTTCTGCCTCGACCAGTTCCGCGGCAGCACGTGCCTTGAGTGCTTCGCCTGCTTCAATTGCCTTGGCCTTCAGCTCATCATAATTTTTAAAGCATGCACGGTCCAGCTGGCGCTGAATCAGTCCTGCTTTTTCTTTCTTGAGGCGCTCCCAGGACTGGACGATTTCGTCCGGGTTCGGTGTGCAGATCTCAAGAATTTCATTCCGGTCTTCATAGAACAGACTGCCTGCTTCGCTCATGCAGTAATAGTAACCGCGTGCATACAGGTAGCCGCCCTCTTCATACGGAAGCACCAGCATTGCCTGATCCGCTTCGCCATAGCGTGCGTAGATCAGATAGGGATAAACCACGGGGTTCCCTACAAGTTTACTGATGTCCCGATAATGGATAATACGGTTGCTGATGTTGTCGAGTTTGACGCTTCCCTTCAGATCGGTAACGATCCGGACATCAGGATCCGTGCTGCTGATGGTTTTAAATGCCTGCAGGAGTGCTTCGTCCGCCACTTCGTTTTCCTTCAGATAATCGCTCAGCATTCCGTTATAAGAACACTGCTGACCGGCGATCATTCCTGCGAGACCATCAAATACTGCCATACTCCCCTCCGATAATGCATGTTTCATTTATTATATTCACAAAATCAACGCCCATTCAATGCACAGAATGCGTATTTTCGTTGTTTTTTATGACATGCACTCATGTATATAACGCATACCGGTTGCCTTTTCCGGATTCCGGTCGGCCCGCCCTGTCCCGGGTCCCTTTATCCCGGCGTGATAAAATAATTCCATGAAAACGATTATATGCAGTGAAGAACAGAAGAATCTGATCTGGCATCGCCTGCTGAGCCAGTCCGGGGGTCCGGTCATCACCGATGTACAGCTTCTTTCACCGTCCAATATCCTTCGCCAGGAGGAGCCGGCCGACGAAAAAGCCGACGCACTCCGGCTTTCCAGACTGTTAAAGACAAAAGCAGAGGCCTTCCCGATATACCGCGCAATGTTCCGCTTTCCGGCATTCATTCAGGAGATCCTTTCGTTCGCAAGAGAATGCGCGCTTTACGGAATCTCTCCGGATACGCTGCCCGGCGACACCGCAAGCGAGCGGGAACTGGCAGGGATTCTTTCCGAAGCCCTGACGCTTCCGCTGAAGGAAAAGACGATTGCGGCAAACTACCCGCAGATTCTCTCGGATGCATCACGTCTGTCTCCGGCAGAATTTGAAGTCCGGTTTGAAGCGGATCCGTTCCGGTCCCGCTTTCTGAACGATCTCCGTCAGGCAATCCCGGATTCCCGGGAAACAGTTACGGAACGTCCGGTCAGGAAGACGGAGCTGCGCTATGCGCCCGGCGTGCGGCAGGAACTCGAAGCCTGCGCGCAGGACATCATCCGCCGCGGCACGTCCTGCGCGGTCGTTCTGTGTGACTATGAATCACAGCTTCCGGTCCTGCGTCAGGTATTTGAACGTTACCGCATTCCGTATTCCGCCGTTCATGAGCCCTTCCGTCCCGCAGCGGTCGATGCCTATCTGAGTCTTGCGCGTTTCGCCCTGTTCAGGGACCGTGATTCGTTCCTTGCATGCCTTGAAACGGATGCCTTTCCTTCACATGCGGACAGCCGCCTGATCCGGCATTTCAGTGCCGCCATGACAGATGAAGGATTCCTGCCGCTTGCCGAACGGATTGATAAGACAAAATTCGAACGGGATTACAAAAACGCGGACACCATGGACCAGAGTGCGGAGCACTTCCTTTCCGCAATCGATACGGTATACAAAAATCTGTACAGTGCGGATTCCCCTGCCGCAGCGCTTTCTGCCGCATTTGAAGCACTCCGCTCCTCCGGCATCACATCCGATCCTGAGGAACTCGGCGCCGCACTCGCGCTCCGCACCCGCCTGAATCAGACGATTCCGCTTGTGGAGAGTCAAGAAGACGCATTGTTTGTTCTGCAGGAGATCGATTCGCTTACTTCTTCCGTCAGTGAGCCCCGTCCTTCCTTCTGCATGGTAACCGACCTGTCCCATCCGGCCGGACCGACGGATACGCTGTATGTTCTCGGCTGTTCCGGGAAACAGTATCCGGGCGTTCCCCTGCGCAAGGGCCTCTTTGATGAACCGTATGCCGCAAAGGTTCCCGGTTATCCAACCATGGAAGAACGGCACGCCCTGTGGGTCAGCCAGCTTTCGTGGCTGGAAAACAGCTCCGATACGGTGATCTACTCCTATGCCGCAAGCGACTATCAGGGACGGGAAATCCAGCCGGCTTTCGATATCACTTCAAAACCGGTTACCGCAGTTCCCTGGAACATCGAAAAAATTAAGCCCGCAGATCCCCGCAGGCATTCCCTCCTTCCGGAGACTGCGCAGGCGCTCTATGAGACCGACGGACAGATTCATTCCTCCGTCTCCCGCATTGAGCGCTGGTTCAACTGTCCCTATTCCTGGTTCCTGCAGTCCGGGCTTAAGATCCGCAGGGAACAGCTCGGCGGTCTGGAACAGTCTGACATCGGAACCCTCCAGCATGCCGTAATGGAACATGCGGTAAAAACATATAAGAAAGATTATTTCCGGATCAGTGAAACGGAGATCCGCGAGTTTTTGAAACCGGCATTTGCGTCCCTGCGCGCAATGCATCCGGATGAAGAGATCCGGGCAGCGCTCAGTGAAGAGCGGATGGTGTTCAGCATTCTGCAGACCATGCAGTTTCTGAAGGAGACCGAAGAAGCTGCACCTTCCTGGACGCCGGAAAAGGCAGAGGAACACTTTGAGGAGCCCATCACGGAACATGTGCTGCTGAACGGATGTATTGACCGGATCGATTACTCCGGTCCTTCCCTGCGGATTCTGGACTACAAGTCTTCCAAAAAGACGTTATCCGAAAAGAAGATCAAAGCCGGACTTCTGCTTCAGCTGCTTTCCTATCTGATTGTTGCCTGCCGCCGGGAAAACAGGAAACCGGCAGGCGCGTTCTATATCTCGCTGAAGTCCGAAAACGGCAAATCAGAAGCCGGCAGTTTTGCCAAGACCAATAAAAACGGCGTTCTCAATGATGCATGCGGCTCTGATGCATCCCTGCATGACGCCATGGTAAAGGAACGCCGCATCAGCGGATGGTCCTTTGATGACCCGCTGATCAGCGATGAAGACTACAAGCATCTGTTCACACCCGGCACAGGGCGGTATTCCTATGAAGCGGTGGAACAGTGCATCTGTGAACTGTATGAGTATTTCCATGAACATGCCTGTAACGGAGACATCGATGTGGACCCGGTTGTCGGCGCATGTACATTCTGCGACTACAAGGCTGTCTGCCGGTATCATCTGCCGCCGCGTGCTTCAAGAGAAGTTGTCATGAAAGACATCTCTCTGAAAAAAGGAAAGGAGGCTGACTGAAATGAAAATGGATCCCCGTCAGGCCCAGGCCGTTGAGACAACCGGTTCCGATATTCTGGTCAGTGCCTCTGCCGGCGCCGGAAAAACTCGCGTCCTTGTAGAGCGTCTGGTTTCCCTGTGTGCTTCAAAGCATATCGGAATGAATGAGATCCTTGCGGTCACCTTCACGGAAGCTGCCGCAAGCGAAATGAAAAACCGTGTGGCAGCCCGCCTTCAGGAACTCGCGGCCGCCGAACATAACGAAGAACAGAAACGGTGGCTGACCTCCCAGATGGTGCTGCTCGCCGATGCGGACATCACCACCATCGACAGTTTCTGTCTGAATCTCATCCGCAAGTATTTCAGCGTCATCGGTCTTGATCCGGCGACCGCCGAAAACATTCTTGAAGAAAGTCTCCGCAAACAGATGCTGGAAGAAGCCTTCAATGAAGCGCTCGGGGAATATGACCGCGCGGATCACGAGGAGCTGATGCGTCTTCTTGAAGCATACAGTCCGCGTCCGGAAAGCTATGAGGAAATCCGTACGATGGTCAATTCCCTCCGGGATCTTGCGGAGCGAAGCGGCAATGCGGAGGAATACCTGCGCACCAATGCGGAATCGTTCCGTGATATCCGCACCATGGCGGATGTTCCGTCCGTCATACTCGATGCGTTCTATGACCGGCTCACCATGCAGTGGGATACCGCAGAACACGCATTTCAGGAGATGGCAGACATTGCGGACAGCGCAGCGGATGAAATCAAAAAGCGCGAACAGATCACGGAATCCTTCAACCGCTTCCGGAGCACAGAAGAAGCGCTGCGGGAAAGGAATTACGATCACTTCCGGGAACTCTTTGATCTCTTCGGAACCGAGATCAAAACCCCTGCCTGCAAAAAACTTCCCGCATATGAGAATGCAAGAAATGCGATGTACGGTGCCTGTGAGAAAATCACCGCAATGCTTTACAGCAGCGAAGTGCTTCTCAAAGACATGCGTGACATGTATCCGTACGCGCATGTACTCAGCGAACTGACGATTCTTACCATGCGGAATTTCCAGAACGCAAAACAGGAAAACGCATGTATGGATTTCACGGACATGGAACAGTATGCCTGGGAGATTCTCAACCGGAACGATCAGGAAGTCGCAAAGCTGTACCGCGCCCGCCTGAAGGAAGTCATGGTTGATGAATTCCAGGACACCTCCTGGCTTCAGAATGAAATTATCCGCACCGTCGCCGCACCTGGAACCATCTTCCGTGTCGGTGATGTCAAGCAATCCATCTACCGCTTCCGCGGCGCAAAGCCCGCACTGATGCGCGGTCTTGCGGAAGATCCTGCGATGTACCGAATCACGCTCGACCATAACTATCGTTCTTCTTCGAAAATCATCGAATTTTCCAATCTGCTCTTTCAGCGCTTAATGAACATTGAAGGCGGTGAGGATGTATACGGAGCGGAAGATATCGTTTCTCCGGGTGTCCCTTCCCAGACTTCCCCGGATGATCCGCCGATCCGGATGATCCTGCTTGAAGAACCGGAACAGCCTTCGGATGATGAAACAGAAGGTGATGAAGAAAGCTTCAGTGCCAAGGAGCGCAAGGCCGGATGGATCGCCTCAAAGATGATCGAACTTCATGAAGAAGGCAGCCGCTGGAACAGCTTCTGTGTACTTGTCCGCTCGCATGCCGAAAAGATTACGCTGGCACGGATGTTTGAGCACTGCGGTATCCCGTATGACATTGATACGCGTCAGGGCTTCTATAACAGTGACCTCTGCATGTATATCCTTGCACTGCTTCAGGTGCTGGCGGATCCGCAGGATGAGCTTTCCCTTCTGGTTGTGCTGAGCGGAGAACTGTTTGAACTGGACGATGAAACGCTTGCACAGCTGCGCCTGAAACACGGTTCGCTGCGCAAGGCCGTTCCTGCAGAATATCCAGACATCATAGCCTGGTTTGATTCCCTCCGGAATCAGTTTTCCAAAGGCATGCCTGCCCTGCTGGACCGTATTGCGCTGTATCACGGCTTCTACGAAAAACTTACGGATGCCGGAAAGGCAAACTTTGATTTCCTGTATGAGAAAACAGTACGCTGCGCAAAGAAGCGCTTTACCATCTACGATCTGATCCGGATGATGACCGCGGGCGCA
>JAFOLE010000054.1 GCA_017419465.1 Solobacterium sp.
AAGGAAGGAATCGGTTTGTTTTCCGGCTGTTTCAGATACGGGAATACCGGTTCCAGTTTTGCCTCCCATGCGCTCTGCAGTGTCTCCATGGAAACCCACATCAGACCCTTCGTAATTGCATAGTCTTCGATCGTGGTTCCAAGATGTACCGCTCCCGCAGGAATTTCTGTACCTTCCTTAAGCTCGAGTACAAATGCACCGGCACACGGTTCAAAGAATGCATTCTCATCAATTTCGTCATTGACGCAGACACCGATCCTGTTGCCGAGCGCCATCTTGAAGAGTGCCTCTGCACATCCGCCGCGTTCCAGTACCCGGCTGGACAGCACGGCACCGGACGCATTCAGCGCCTCAATCTCACGGAAAATCCGGTTAACGGATTCATAATCCGGAAGTCCTGCCTCATCATACGTAGGCTTCAGGAGAACCACTTCATGGCCGCTTTCCTTGAACTCCGTGGAGATGACATGGTCCGCCTTTGCGGTCGATACCGCAAAGCTTACCAGGGTCGGCGGAACATCGATGTTCTCAAATGTTCCGGACATGGAATCTTTTCCGCCGATTGCGGCGACTTCAAGATTCATCTGTGCTTTCCACGCACCGAGCAGCGCGCTCATCGGCGTGCCCCAGCGCTTCGGATCGCTTCCGGTATGTCCGAAGAACTCCTGCAGGGACAGCCAGCACTGTTTCTGACTTCCGCCTGCCGCGATTACTTTGGCAACACTGGTAATGACCGCTTCCTGCGCTGCCCTGAACGGCGATTTCTCCGACGCATACGGGTCAAAGCCCCAGCCCATCAGAGAACAGGTTGTCGTGGATCCGTTCAGTACAGGGATCTTGCAGGCCATCGCCTGTGCCGGCGACAGCTGACGTGCGCCGCCGTACGGCATCAGGACCGTTCCGGCACCGATGGTTGAGTCAAAACGCTCAACCAGACCTTTTTCACTTGCGACATTCAGGTCGCTGACAAGTGCGGTCAGACGCGCTTCAAAGTCTGTTTCCGGAGCGGTTTCGGTAACCGGTGCTTCCTCGATGCGTGCGTCCGCATAGCGCTTCGCACCGTTTGTATCGAGGAATGCCCGGGAAATATTGACCACTTCATGGCCGTCCAGTTTCATAACCAGACGCTTTTCTTCGGTAACCTCCGCGACGATCGTCGATTCGAGGTTTTCTTCATCCGCAAGTCTGCGGAACGCCTCCGCATCCTCTGCGGCGGTCACGACAGCCATTCGTTCCTGCGATTCGGAAATCGCAAGTTCGGTACCGTCGAGACCTTCATATTTCTTCGGCACTTTTGTAAGGTCGATCTGCAGACCGTCGGCCAGTTCGCCGATTGCGACGGAAACACCTCCGGCGCCGAAGTCATTGCAGCGCTTGATGAGACGGGTAGCCTTCGGATTCCGGAACAGACGCTGCAGTTTGCGCTCTTCCGGTGCATTACCCTTCTGTACTTCCGCGCCGCAGGTTTCCAGTGATTCCACGGTATGGGATTTGGAGGAGCCGGTTGCGCCGCCGCATCCGTCACGTCCGGTACGGCCGCCCAGCAGGATGACCACATCACCCGGAGCGGGACGCATGCGGACCACATTTTCTGCCGGTGCCGCACCGAGCACAGCGCCGATTTCCATTCGCTTGGCAACATAGCCGGGATGGTACACTTCATGCACATGTCCCGTCGCAAGTCCGATCTGGTTGCCGTAGGAACTGTATCCGTTCGCCGCAGTCACCGTAAGCCGGCTCTGCGGGAGCTTTCCCTTCATGGTTTCTTCCACCGGTTTCAGCGGATCTGCGGCACCGGTGATGCGCATTGCCTGATAGACATAGGCACGTCCGGAAAGCGGGTCGCGGATTGCGCCGCCAAGACAGGTTGCCGCACCGCCGAACGGTTCGATTTCTGTCGGGTGGTTATGCGTTTCGTTTTTGAACATGAGCAGCCATTCCTGGTCGCTTCCGTTCACATCCACCGGAATCTTTACCGAGCATGCATTGATTTCTTCACTTTCATCCAGGGAAGGAACCTTGCCTGCCTTCTTCAGTGCCTTAGTGCCAATCGTCGCAAGATCCCAGAGGGAAACCGGACGATCGGTGTCAGCTCCGTAGAGATCCGTACGGAGCTTCAGATAATCTTCATAGGTGCTGCGGATATACGCCGGTTCAATGGAGATATCCTTCAGAATCGTATTGAACGTAGTATGGCGGCAGTGATCGCTCCAGTAGGTATCGATTACGCGCACTTCCGTAACGGTCGGGTCACGGCGTTCTTCCTCACGGAAATATTTCTGCAGGAATTCGATATCCGCAAAATCCATCGCAAGACCCATCGAGGAACGGAGTTCCTGCAGGCCTGCCGCATCCATTGCGGTGAAGCCTTCCAGAACCGGAGGCAGATCCGGGAGCGGATAATCCATCCGGATCGTTGCCGGCTTTTCAAGGGAAGCTTCTCTTGCCTCAACCGGGTTGATCAGGGTTTCCTTTACACGGGCTTTTTCTTCCTCAGTAAGTCCGCCCTGAATGTAGTAAATCTTCGCTGTGCGCACATCGGGACGCGCCTTGCAGGTCATCAGCTGAATGCACTGCGCCGCGGAGTCCGCCCGCTGGTCAAACTGACCGGGCAGATATTCCACCGCCAGAACCCATTCATCGTTTTCCGGTGCGGGAATGACCTCATGGTACAGCGTATCAACCTGCGGCTCCGAAAGGATGCCGTCGCATGCTTTCCGGTAATCCGCCTCGTCAATGCCTTCAAGATCATAGCGGTTGAAAATGCGCACATGCTTCACGTTGCCGGAGCGGATCACGGTTGAAAGCGTGGAGGTTACTCCGCCTGCTTCAACGGCAAATTCCGGTCGTTTTTCCACATAGCAGCGATATACTGTCATTTTTCCATTCCTTTCAGTGCTTTGGCGCCGATGTCATGCCGTACATGCATGTCTTCAAAGGTGATGCGTTCCACGCCGGCATAAGCCTTTGCGAGCGCCTCCTTCAGCGTCGGAGCAGTGGCGGTAATGCCGAGCACACGTCCGCCGTTGGTGTAGTATTTTCCGTCAGCGCATTTTGTGCCGGCATGATAAACTGTCACACCGTCGCACTGTCCGTCCGCGCCGAGACCGTGAATCTCTTTTCCCTTTTCATAACTGCCCGGATAGCCGCCGCTTGCCTCAATGACACAGGCAGCCGCACCGGCTTTCCAGTTCACCATCGATGCGTCCAATGTACCGTTCGTACATGCGTTCATGATTGCAAACAGGTCGCCGTCCAGAAGCGGAAGCACAGACTGTGTTTCCGGATCACCGAACCGGCTGTTGTATTCAATGACCTTCGGTCCCTCATCCGTAAGGATCAGTCCGAAGTACAGACAGCCGCTGAACGGGCAGCCTTCTTTTTTCATGGCATCCATCGTCGGAAGGAAGATTTCCTTCATACAGCGCTCCGCCTGTACTGATGTATAGAACGGAGACGGTGCGATGGTTCCCATACCGCCGGTGTTCAGACCCTTGTCATCATCCTCGGCACGCTTGTGATCCATGGAGGAGACCATCGGTACAACAGTCGTTCCGTCCGCAAATGCAAGCACGGAAACTTCCACACC
>JAFOLE010000055.1 GCA_017419465.1 Solobacterium sp.
AAGATAATATGCGACCGTCGCATCATTTGCGAAAGAGGGATCCAGATAGTCGTACTCATAGGTCACTTCCGGTCCTTCCGGAAACATCTCCAGATGGGACTGAAGATATTCAAGCACTTCATCCGGTCCGGACAGCTTCGTCGTTTCCGTTTCATAGAGATCATCCACTGCCGGATTGCGCATGTACAGGTCGATATACTGATCGACCAGATCTTCCAGGAAGATACCGCAGTCATCCAGCAGTTTCTCGACACTGTCCTGACTGCTTGTCTTATAGCGGGCAAGCGCAGCGTAGTATTCCGCACCGCCGTTTTCATAGTTTGCGGTTCCGCCTTCAAACGAGCGGCTGCCGCGGAGCTTTTCCAGTTCTTCTTTCGCCTTGCGGTAGGAAGGAATATAGGAATTGATCACAATATCCCTGTTGCGCTGTTTATATTTTTCCTTCTGTTCGTCACTGAGACCTTCGAGCTCATCGATCCGCTCATTGAAGATCACGATCAGCATACTGTCATCGGTTTTGGCTGTGAATTCATCGATTGCCTCTTCCGTCATATCCAGCTGATCATCCCGCAGGAAGAATCCTTCCTTCGCCTGGCGGCGGGTGACCTCCAGGGCCTGATCAATGTAGGCCGGGACAGTGGAAAGTACGGTGAGGTAATCTTCCACATCTTCCGGTGTGTAGAATATAAACTCCGTAAAGTTCGTCGTCAGATTATCAATAATGCCGGCCGCCGGGTCAAAATAACTTTCAAACAACGGCATCGCATTCAGTTCCCGATAGGACTCCAGATACCGTTCATAGGTTTTATAGACCAGCTGCTGATCCTCATTGAGATTCTCCGGGTTGATCTTATGGAGTTTCGCAAGCGATTCATCGGCACGCTGCACTTCTGTCTCAAAGGATTCCCAGGATGCATCACCAACGGTAAGTTCGGGTTTGTTTATGGAAAGCCCGGCATAGTCCTTCACCGTGTAATGCATGTTCATATAGTCGCTTTCCATTCTGCGGATGAATTCCTCCTCGCAGAACTGTTCAAACTGTTCGGAATCTTTTTCTTCCGCATATACAGGAGCCGGCAACACCGCAGTCCATACTGCGCACGCCGTCACTGCGGCAGTTACTGTTCTCAGAAATCGCATAAACTGCCCCTCCTTTCGCATCGTTCCCATTATATCAAGAAAACCGCCCCGGAAAGAGGCGGCTGACTGTCATGGTCAGGAATGATGTCCAGATCATTTCATAAGATTTGTCACGACCGCAATCACAATGACCGCAAGGATCACGAGTGCCCAGAATACCGTTTTTCTGCGGTTTTCCATAAACGAAGGACTGGCTTCTGCCTGCCTGTGTTCGGAGGCGTACGCATCTGCGTCCTGGCGGGCCGTGACATTACGCTCCTGGCGTTTGAATTCATCTCTCATCATCGCGGTAACCCTTTTGGATCAGTCGTTATGAAGCGGCTTTGAAAGAATCATGCAGGAACACCGCGGCACACAGAATTCCCGGCTGCGCTGTGCAGACGAATTGCCGTTTTCATCCGCGATCACCGTATATTCATTTTCAAAATGGAAATAGTGCTCGTTCAAGGACGGGTTGAAGATCACCCGGATTCCGCCGGATCCGACGGCACCGTCGGCGATGTCAATGTCATACAGAACGACATATCCGTCGGCCAGTGAGAAATGCACATACTTCTCGGTCTGCGCCCCGCTTTCAAGACGGAACGCACGGTATTTCCGGCGTACCGCGATCATCTTCTTTGTGTATTCCACAATGTCATAGTTGAGGATCATGCGGTCCCAGTTCATCTGGTTGATCGCATCTCCGGAATTGTAGGAATTGGTGATGTCCTGCTTGGTGCCGCAGAATTCCATTCCCTGATGCAGGAACGGAATGCCCTGCGCTGTCAGGGTTGCGGCAATCAGAAGCCGCTGCCGCAGAAGGCGTGTTTCGCGCGGTTCTTCTCCGCAGCACATATGCATCTTGTCCCAGGCAGTCGCATTGTCGTGGGTTTCCAGCGCGTTGATCGACTGGGT
>JAFOLE010000056.1 GCA_017419465.1 Solobacterium sp.
TACACCGAACTGATGCAGGATGGCAACGCCGATCAGAACCAGTGCGGATTTGCCGAGGTTATAGAGAATATTGACGATACCGACACGCTTCGCGTCCGGTACGGCGCCGATCGAACAGACGATCGCGGTGGTGACGCAGTCACCGAGATAGACACCGACGATGACCGCATAGACGGCACGGAAGGTCAGGACGCCGGACATCGAGAATGCCTGCAGGATACCGATCGTTGCGGAGGAACTCTGCAGGATGAAGGCAACCGCAGCGCCGGTCAGATAACCGATGATGGGATTTGTGCCGAGGTTGCGGAACAGGGAATCAAATGCCCCGTTTGTCTGAAGGGTGCTTACCGCACCGGTCATATTCAGAAGTCCGGAGAAGAGAATGCCGAAGCCGATCAGGATGTTGCCGACCGTCTTGGAGTTTTTGAACCGGAAACCCATGATCAGGATGATGCCCGCGATCAGGGCAATCGGCGCAAGACTGGAAGGTTTGAAGATCTGAAGCCATCCGGCTGCCCCGTCAAGGTCCAGCAGACGGATGATCTGTCCGGTCACGGTAGTACCGACGTTGGCACCGATGATGATGCCCAGGGACTGCCGCAGGGTAATGATGCCTGCGCCGACAAGACCGGAAGTGATTACGATGGTTGCGGTGCTGGACTGTATAATGGCAGTAACCGCAAGTCCAAGCAGAAACGCCTTGATGGGGTTGTTTGTGACACTCTCCATCGCTACCTTCAGGGTGCCGGAGGAACTTTCCTTCAGGCCGTCCCCCATCAGCCGCATGCCATAAAGAAACATGGCAAGGCCCCCAAATAAGGTAAGTATATTAAAGAAATCCATACGTGTTTTTCTTCATTCTCCTTACAAGTATGCGAAACAGACAAATTTTACCACGCTTTAGGGACAGATTCTTGCCCGCAGGATGATTTTCGCCAACTTCTCACATCGCGAATAATGAAATTAACAGGATGATGTTATATATTTATACCAAACGGAAAGGGGATATAATGCATGGTCAATGAGCTGTTTTACGCATATCTGATCCTGATGATTTCACTTTTCGTGTTTACGCTGTTTCTGCTGATCAAGATCTCTCCGGACCTTGTAAGCAAGGATGAACATACGGTATTCCGGCTGATGCTGGTGTCGTTCATGATCTATGTCTTCCTGTGCACGCTCTGGGCGATGTGTGAATTCCGCCTGATTGTGCTTCCTTCAAGGGTGCTGTTTACCATATATGAACTGACTACCATTTCCGTTGTTACCGTCTCGTTCATGCTGTTCTGGTTCATGCTGCTGCGGATTGCGCCGCGCGCGTTCCGCAGACCGTATGTGAAATGGCTTGCCCCGCTTCCGTATGTCTTCACCGTGATTCTGATCGCGACAAACTACTGGACGAAGGTGGTATATACCATTGATTCTTCCCAGCATATCCAGTATGAGTGGGGATATAATGCGGTACCGATTATTACGGTCGCCTACTTTGCGGAGATCATGTTCATTGCCGCAATGAAGTACCGGAAGACTACGGTTGTGTCCAAGCGCCGGACCTACCGGCTTATGATTGAGGCAACGCTCTTCATCTTCATCATTGCCTATGTGGATAACATGTTCCGGTATCTGACGGTTCTTCCGGTTGCCGCATTCGGCGCTATTCTGTTTATCTTTGTGAATGTCCAGGAGTCCGGAATCAATTCCGACAAGCTGACCCTGATGAACAACCGCCGCAAGGCAGATGACTATCTGTCTGACCGGCTGAAAAACGTGAGTGAAGAGAATCCGATGTATCTGTATGTGTTCGATGTGGATTCCTTCAAGCAGATCAATGACCGCTACGGGCATGCGGAAGGCGATGATGCGCTGGTCATGACCGCTTCTGCGATCAAACAGACAGTCGGCAAGTATTCCGGGTTTGCGGCACGCTGGGGCGGGGATGAATTCATCATTGCCTGGACTCCGGATAAAAAGGCGCCGGACCTAAATGTCATTCCGGATTCCATTTCCGAACTGCTGAAACAGAGCTGTAAAGCCGCAGGAAAACCCTATGAGCTGAGCGTCAGCTGGGGCTGTACTGCCTGCACCAATCCGACGCTTTCCGCCGCGGCTTATATCAAGGAAGCAGACGCCGGTCTTTATGAGATGAAGCGGAAGCGTCAGGCACTCCGCTGAACCGATCAATGCATGTTCTTCCGAGAGGGCATGCATTTTATTTATGGCCGCTGTAATGTCCCGCGTCTTATAATTTCCCTTGGAGTGACAGAATAACTATGAAAACACAGGCTTATAATCCGTTTCTTCCCTTGAATGTATATATCCCGGACGGGGAACCCCATGTATTCGGGGACCGGGTCTATCTGTTCGGCAGTCATGACCGGGAGGCAGGCGATACCTTCTGCAGTGAACCGTATGAAGTATGGTCTGCGCCGGTGGATGACCTTTCCGACTGGAGCTGCCCGGGTGTCAGCTTTGATCCAAAACAGGATCCGCTGTATGATCTGGAAACACGCAATGCGGCCTATGCGCCGGATGTCGTGCAGGGAAATGACGGAAGATATTATCTTTACTACTGCCTTGCGGGATACCGCGGAAAGGGCGGCTATTCCAATCCGATCGGGGTTGCGGTATGTGACACACCGGACGGGCGTTATGAATATCTTGGCGTGGTGAAAAATCCGGACGGCACCCCGTTTCTGAAATATGCCAATTTTGATCCGGCGGTGATGAACGATGACGGGACGATCCGTCTCTATTCCGGTACCTGGTATCGTGAAGCGGAATTCCGGAACGGAACGAATGATGTGGAAATCGATGTCTGGGAAGCAGAGCGCTTCGGGAAGACGGTGGAACATATTCAGAAGCTGAACGCTGAGGGCGATGCGGTATACGGACCGCACCATATGACACTGGCAGATGACATGATGACCATCACCTCAGAGCCGGTACGCGTCCTCCCGCTGCATCGTTCCGGCACGCCGTATGAGCTGGCAGAAGACGGAAAGGGCTACGGCTTCTTTGAGGGAAGCTCGATCCGGAAGATAAATGACAAATACTACTTCATTTATTCCTCGATGAACAATCATGAGCTCTGCTATGCGGTAAGCGATTACCCGGACAGAGACTTTGTCTTCGGCGGAACGATCGTATCCAACGGTGATATCGGCTATCAGGGACGGAAAAAGGAAGACCGCCTGAATACGACCGGTACGACGCACGGCAGTATTGAATGTGTTAACGGGCAGTGGTATGTCTTCTATCACCGGCTGACCCACAAGTCCGACTACAGCCGTCAGGCATGTGCGGAGAGGATCACGATTGAACCGGATGGTTCCATTCGTCAGGTGGAAATCACCAGCTGCGGACTGAATGGGGGACCGTTAAAAGGGACCGGCGTCTATCCGGCGGTGATCTGCTGTAATCTGACGAACGGACACATGCCCCATTCCAGCAATCAGAAACAGGAGATTCCGATTCCGTATATCGGCAGTGAAGCCGGAGAGCGGATGATAAAGGATATCCGCGACCATACGATGATCGCATACAAGTACTTCGCGTTTGAAGGAACGACGAAACTGAACCTGACGGTACGCGGGGAAGGGGAAGGCGCATTTGAGGTATGCACAGACCCGAACGGGCCGGTGCTTGGACGTGCGGCGGTGTCTCCTTCTTCCGGCTGGCAGGAACTCTCCGTTCCGGTATCTGCGCTTACCGGCGTAACGCCGCTGTATATTTTCTATCGCGGAAGCGGACGGGCAGACCTTCTGCGGATCGAACTGTGCCGCTGATTTTGAGGACAGATTGCGGTATGATGATTTCACCTGACGTAAGATAGGAGGATTTCCATGGCAAAGAAAAAACCACAGATCAGCCAGACGGATATCAATGCCCGGGCGGCGCAGATGAAGCGTTCCCTGACATTCATCATCCTCGCAGTGATGATCATGAGTCTTACCATGTGCAACGCCCCGGGCAGAGACCTGTTATACGGGGATATCTACCAGACCCTTGTCAACCGGACACACCGTCTTCCGGACGGATGGCTGGATATCGTCGAGCTTGTGCCGGCGAAGAATTCGCTCGGGGAAGAGAATCTGGTGGAAAAGGAAACGCTCGCGCATTTTGAAACCCTGCGCAGTGAGCTGCTGGAAGAGGGCATCGATATTGAAATCGACAGTGCCTACCGTTCCGTAGAGGACCAGCGGGTGCTCTATGAGGAGTTCAAGGAACGTTATGGCGATGAGGTCGACAACATCGCCGCAAAGCCGGGTTATTCCGAACATCATACCGGACTGGTCATTGATGTCTTCCTGATTGATAACGGGAAAGAGATCCGTGACAATGATGATCTCTATGCGGCGGAGGAACTCTTTGCGAAGATCCATCCCCATCTTGCGAATCACGGATTCATCCTGCGGTATCCGAAGGGCAAGGAAGACATCACCGGTTATGACTATGAGCCGTGGCACTTCCGCTATGTCGGAATTGAGACCGCAAAGAAGATCACTGAACAGGGTGCGACCCTGGAAGAATACCTCGGGGAAACAAAGTAACACGCAGCACAATGCAGGGTGCCGGTGAAAAATCGGCATCT
Source organism: Solobacterium sp. (assembly GCA_017419465.1). Taxonomy (GTDB): domain Bacteria; phylum Bacillota_I; class Bacilli_A; order Erysipelotrichales; family Erysipelotrichaceae; genus Bulleidia. Next base: position 4,592 of record JAFOLE010000056.1, read on the forward strand.
TTTTTATCAGGCATACAATGAAAGCAGGTGAGAATATGGCAGATTTTGATAGACAGGATGAGCGGCTGAACTATCTGGTGGAAGAATTCAAGGCTGATTCCGGAGAATACAGAAATCTCAGGACGCCGGATGACCCGGCGGAAAAGCGGCGGCTTCTGCGCTCCCTGATGAATATCCGCATGCCGCAGCGGATGGCAGAGGATGTGCTGGCGGTTCAGGACGAATATCTGAAAGAGCGTGCCGCGGAAAAAGGAATTGTCGCATTGTCAGATATTCCGGAAGTCAGATCAGGACTGTCTGTATGGCAGGGAGATATTACACGACTGAGTGTTGACGCAATCGTGAATGCGGCGAATTCACAGATGCTGGGATGCTTTGTGCCGATGCATACCTGCATAGACAACTGCATTCATACCTATGCGGGCATCCAGCTGCGTGCCGAATGCGCACAGAAGATGAATCAGCTGCGGATCAGATACGGCAGCGATTATGAACAGCCGACGGCGTTACCGATGTTAACGGACGCATACAACCTTCCCGCAAAGAAGGTGATTCATATCGTCGGTCCGATCGTGCAGGATCACCTGACTCCAGCACATGAACGGCAGCTTGCGGACTGTTACCGCAATACGCTGGATCTCTGCGCAGAGAATCAGCTGAAAAGCGTCGCCTTCTGCTGTATTTCCACCGGCGTATTTCATTTTCCAAACCATAGAGCCGCAGAGATCGCAGTACATGAAGTGACGCAGTGGATACAGGAACATCCCGGCAGGATGGACCGGATCATATTCAACGTATTTAAAGACGAGGACAGGGAAATCTATGAAACATTATTATCGTGAACAGCCGGACGGCTATCGGGAAACGATTGAAAACGGCATCAGTGCCGTACGTTATTTCAGCGGAAAAACCGCCCGCGGAAACGGAACCCGGGACGAACAGATTGCCCGGCTCAAAGAGAAACTGGAAACCGCGGATGCGGTTGTGATCGGTGCCGGCGCAGGACTCTCGACGTCTGCTGGATTTACCTACAGCGGTGACCGGTTCCGGAAGTATTTCTTCGACTTTGAAGAGAAGTACGGATTCCATGATATGTATTCCGGCGGCTTTCACATGATGAAGGAAGTACCGGAAGTATCATGGGCATACTGGGCGAGAAACAGTTATATCAACCGGTATATGCCGGCGCCGAAACCGGTGTATGAAAACCTGCTGGAAGCGGTGAAGGACAGGGATTACTTCGTAATCACCACAAATGTGGATCATCAGTTTCAGAAGGCAGGCTTCGATAAGAAACGTCTGTTCTATACACAGGGGGATTACGGTCTGTTTCAGAGCGTGAATCCTGCAATTCAGAAGACCTATGACAATGAAGAATGGGTCATGAAGGTAATGGAAGCGCAGGGCTTTGTGAAAGATGAAAATGGCATCTTTCAGATTCCGGAAGACGGAAGCCTGAAGATGCGCATTCCGACGGAACTGATTCCGAAATGCCCGGATGACGGGTCCGATGTGATGATGAATCTTCGCTCGGATGATTCGTTCGTCGAAGATGAGGGATGGCAGAAGGCCTCTGCGGCTTATGCGGACTTTCTGCGCAGACACGAAGGCATGCATGTACTGTATCTTGAACTCGGTGTCGGGTCCAACACGCCGGTGATCATCAAATATCCATTCTGGCAGATGACGATGGTCAATAAAAAAGCGGTCTATGCCTGCGTCAATTACGGCGAGGCATTCTGCCCGCAGGAAATCAGCGAACGCAGTATCTGCGTTAACGGAGATATCGGAGAAGTACTCGCCGGTATCGTGTGAGAAAAGCAGTACATCCGCAGAAAACTGTAGCTTATTTTCCGGTTGACACGGAGATGAATTCAGCCGTAAACTGCATGCATGGGCAAGGGTGCCTGACGGCGCCCCTGCCTTTTTCCTTATCTGTCACATACCGGAGGGGTGTTTTCAGGCATTTCCTGCCCGGCTGTTTACGGGGAGGTAAGGAATATGAATGGAACAGTATCGGAACTTGTGAGTCAGGAGGTATTCAGTGTCTGGTTTCTGATCGGCGCAGCGCTCGTCTTCTGGATGCAGGCGGGATTTGCGATGGTCGAAGCCGGATTCACCCGTGCGAAGAACACCGGAAACATCCTGATGAAGAACCTGATGGATTTCTGTATCGGGACCGTTGTCTTCATTCTGATCGGCTATGGCCTTCTGCTTGGCGAAGATCTTGCCGGTCTGATCGGAAAACCCGGATTCGACATTTTTACCGCATACGGTAACTTCGATTATTCGGGCTTTGTCTTTAATCTCGTCTTCTGCGCAACAACCGCGACCATTGTCTCCGGCGCCATGGCAGAACGCACAAAATTTCTTTCGTACTGCGTGTACTCCGCTGTCATATCCGCATTGATTTATCCGATTGAGGCGCACTGGATCTGGGGCGGAGGCTGGCTGAGTCAGCTTGGCTTCCATGATTTTGCGGGATCCTGTGCCATTCATATGGTCGGCGGAATCAGTGCGCTGATCGGCGCATGGATGCTGGGACCACGCATCGGTAAGTTTGTGAAGAACAGTGATGGTACGATCGCAAAGGTGAACGCGATCCCCGGCCATAACATTACGGTCGGCGCACTCGGTGTGTTCATTCTCTGGCTCGGCTGGTACGGCTTCAACGGTGCTGCCGCCACAAGCGTGGACCAGATGGGATCCATCTTTGTCACAACGACAATTGCGCCGGCTGCCGCAACCGTATCATGCATGATATTCACATGGCTTCACTATGGAAAACCGGATGTGTCCATGTGTCTGAATGCATCCCTTGCCGGACTTGTCGGTATCACTGCGGGCTGTGATGTGACGGATGCGTTTGGATCACTGATCATCGGTACGGTATCCGGACTGCTCGTCGTATTCGGTGTCTGGCTGCTGGATTACAGACTGCGGGTTGATGATCCGGTCGGTGCGGTTGCGGTGCACTGTCTTAACGGAATCTGGGGAACACTTGCGGTGGGTCTTCTTGCGGCTCCCTCTGCGCCTGGTTATTCCATTGCGGATGCCTCAGGTGCCCCGATGGCAGGTCTCTTTTACGGCGGCGGATTCAAACTGATGGGGATTCAGCTGCTTGGCTTTGGTTCGGTGGCCTTATGGACGGTGCTTACGATGATTCCGGTATTCCTTGGAATCCGGAAACTGTTTGGCCTTCGTGCAAGCCGTGAAGATGAAGTGACCGGTCTTGATATCAGTGAACACGGACTGGTCAGCGCGTATGCGGGTTTTGCGATGACCCCGGAGTATCTTGGAGAAACCGTACCGGTATTTGAACCGGATGCGGTCACAGACATGCCGGAAGCCGAACCGGCTGTCACAGTACCCGCAAAGACGCCGGCACACGGATCAAGGAAACTTACACGCATTGACATTGTCTGCCGTGAATCGAAGGTCGAGGCACTCAAGAATGCACTGGTCAGTATCGGAATTACCGGTATGACCATTACCCATGTGCTCGGCTGCGGGGCGCAGAAGGGAAGACCGGAGTACTACCGCGGCGTCCAGGTGGAAGCGAATCTTCTTCCGAAAGTGCAGTTCAGCATTGTTGTTTCAAAGGTGCCGGTGCGTACGGTAATTGAAACCGCAAAGAAGGTCCTCTATACCGGACATATCGGTGACGGAAAGATATTCGTGTATGATGTGGAGAATGTAGTCAAAGTAAGAACTGCTGAGGAAGGCTATGATGCGCTGCAGGATGTCGAATGACTGAAAAATATTACACAAAATGTAAATAGTGCAAATAATTTACAGAAAATATGA
>JAFOLE010000057.1 GCA_017419465.1 Solobacterium sp.
GTGTAGATCGGTTCATCCTTCTGGGTCTGACAGGATACGATCAGGCCGCCTTTCAGGCTGTCGAGCAATGCTTTCTTTTTCGGATCATTCGTAATCATCGTTTCTTCTCCTCCACTGTGATGAAATTCTTCGGAAACTTCTGTTTTCCGTTACTGTTGATATAAACTGCATCAAATGCAGTTACGGACGCATAGGTACAGGGCGCCGCCTGCGAAAGCTTGGTGCTGTCCGCAAGCAGGACGGTTTTTGCGCTTCGCTTCATGGCCTGTTTCTTCATGGACGCAAGACCGAAGTCGGCGACCATGACCTCTCCCTGTTTCAGATCGATCGCACTGGCACTCATGAAGGCAAGATCGAACCGGTAATTCTCCAGCATCTGCACTGCATACTCGCCCATCATCATGTCGTACTTGGCGTCATACTGCCCGCCGGTCAGATACACCCGGCATGCCATGTCATCGCTGATCTGCCGCAAGAGATATACCGACGCCGTAACGATCGTGATATCCAGATCCCGAAGATACGGAATCAAAGATGCGGTTGTGGAACCGGAATCCACGAAGATGCACATGCCTGAGCGGACAAGCTGTGCCGCCGCTTCCGCAATCATCGCTTTCTGATCGGCATTGACATGTTCTCTGAGCAGCACCGCCGGTTCTTTCTTCCGGCTCAGCATCTCCCGCACTTCCGGAAGCGCTGCACCGCCGTGTTCCCGCACAAGCAGACCCGCTTCCTCGAGCGCAATCAGATCGCGCATGATGCTGGAGCGGGAGGCATTCAATTTGCCCATGAGATCTTTCACCGAGACAAATCCGTCGCTGCGGAGCTGTTCCATGATCAGCACATGCCGTTCCTTTTCAATCATTTCTCATCCTCCGATCGACACAACATCATCTTCATATGATTTCAGAACTTCCGGCTTCATTCCCGGCTCGTCCTCGTACCGGTACTCCTTCTGAAGCTGGTGCCATTTGGTTTTTCCAAGACTGTGATACGGCAGTAGATTCACCGCCTTTACATGATATTCTTTTGCGAAGGCAATGATCTCCTTCAGCGCATTGTCGTTGAATCCCGGAATCACCGGGACCCGGACGATCACATCCTGAGGACGCCGGTCACTCAGATAGGTGAAGTTCTGTTTTACCAGTTCCCAGGAAGCACCTGTGGTTTCCTGCAGGATCTTCGGATCGGTATGCTTGATGTCAAACAGAAACAGATCAATATACGGCTCGCATGCCTTCAGATGTTCCGTCTCATACATGCCGGTCGTTTCCACTGCAGTATGCAGGCCCGCTGCCTTTGCCTGTTTCAGAAGTTCAATGATCGCTTCTTTCTGAAACAGCGGTTCCCCGCCGGAGAAGGTCACGCCTCCCCCGCTTTCTTCGTAATAATCCCGGTCACGCAGAACCGTTTTGATGATCTCTTCTTCCTTCATCGCCGCTCCGTTGATCGACAGCGCTCCGGGAATGCAGTTCTGTACGCAGCGTCCGCATACCGTGCAGCGGCTGCGGTCCAGCTGATAGGTTCCGTTTTCAAATGATACCGCCTGATTCGGGCATACATGCATACAGGTCTGACAATGTTCACACAGCCGCTCCTGATGCATGACCACCGGGTTTACCGTCCACGTCTCCGGATTGGCGCACCACGGACAGTGAAGCGGACATCCTTTGAGAAATACGGTGGTCCGGATGCCGGGGCCGTCATGAATTGCAAAACGTTCAATGTTCGATACATTAATCATAGAGTTCCCTGCTCAGCAGTTCTTCCTGTACATGTCTGTCCAGGTCTACGAATACCGCGCTGTAGCCCGCCACCCGTACAATCAGATCCCGGTGATTTTCCGGATGAACCATCGCATCTTCCAGTTCGCCCGGATCGACGCAGGTCACCATCAGCTGGCATCCGCCCTTCTTGAAGTAGGTCTTCCACATTGCCCGGACCTTGGCTTCATCTTCCTTCATCATCCGCGGCGTGAACTTCATGTTCTGCACACTGCCCGCATGGTATTTCGCATCAAACTTCGCGAGGGAATTCATGCAGGCAGTGGGGCCGTTCTTGGCGGCGCCGCCGACCGGATTGTTTGCCGGATTCATATAGACGCCCTTCTTCCGGCCGTCAAGACTTGCGTCGGTCTGCAGACCCCAGTCCGTATTGGTCTGGTTGTTGGAGATCACGATCAGATAGTAGCCGAGCCCTGCGGCGATGCCGCGGTCCCGGATTCCCTTTGCGACATATTCATACAGGTCATTGGCAAGCGCATCGACGTCTTCGATGTCATTGCCGTATTTTCCCTGCGCCAGAAGATTCTTCTGAATCAATGCATATTCGCGGCCTTCAAAATTGGCAAGCGCCGCATCATTGAGCTGTTTCAGTGTATATTTCCTGTCTTCGAACACCAGTTTCCGGATCGCATAAAGCGCATCGGAGGTATTGATGTTTCCATAGGTTTCGTTCGTCCCGCCGAGAATCTCCACACCGCCGTCCAGCAGAGCCTTTCCTCTTCCGAGGCAGTCATCCATCAGGATCGAGGTGAACAGGAAGCTCACTTCCTGATTCATGATTTCATAGCTGTGCTTCTGCGCATCGATACTGAGGTCAAAGTAGTAGTCGAGCAGCGCCTTGTACTGATCGTAGAACTCGTCAAAGGTCTTAAAGCTGTCCAGCGGCTTTACTTCCACCGGTCCGGCTTTATACACGCCGTCCATCGGATCCTTTCCTTCATTCAGTGCCAGCTGCAGGAGCTTCAGCAGGTTGAGCAGCGTGTTCGGCGTGCCGACGCTCTTTCCCTGAATGACAAATTCCGTACAGCCAAACGGAACATACTGCTCGGCAATTTCTCTTGGCAGACGCATGCCCCAGGCAACCGCATCCACATTGACATCATCGTTGTACAGCGTCGGATAGGTTGCGCCGGATGCCAGACATTCATATGCCATGTCGAGAATATCCTTCGGGGTCGTATGGTCAAAGCGCAGCGTGAACTGCGGCTCTACATAACGCGTATTCCGACAGACTTCCAGACACAGCCGGGCAAACAGATCGCATGCCTCTGGGTCCGGTCTTCCCTGTCCGCCGACGATGATCCGTCCGTTGACGGTTGTCCGGCGGTTTTCAATCAGTGTCCAGAGGGAATGCACGATCCGATACGCTTCTTCCCATGTCAGTGTTCCATTGCCGAGATCCTGTTTCAGATACGGTCCAAGGACGATATCCAGCCGTCCGTAGTTGATACAGCCGGCACACAGGGCATACAGCCACATCAGCTGCAGTGCCTGCCGGAACGTTGCCGGTTTATGATCGAGCAGATATTCAAGATCTGCCTTCATCTGAAGCAGTTCCTTCATCCGTGCCTCATCGGCATCTGCCATCGCCTGTTCGACCAGCTGAATCTGTTTCAGGATCACTTCCCGGAACAGTTCCACCGTACCGATGCACGCATCCGTAAAGTCATTCTGAGGAGCCCGTTTTACTTCTTCCATCAGACCGTTCATGCCAAGTTTCACCAGTTTCTGATAATCCAGCATCATCCCGCTGAGACGGGCGGTTGCCATGAACGGATATTTGCAGTCGATGAACCGCCCGGTTGTCGTATCGTTCAGTACATCCTGGCAATAGATGGATTTGACATCATGGTCCTGCCAGAAGTCATAGAGCGCCATGACTCTTGCCTTGTGTTCTTCATCTTCAAACTGTCCCGCAAATTTGCGGAGTTCATGAAATACACAGTAGTGGCTGACACCGCCGATGGAGGTGACAGAGCCAAAACCGATCGGCAGAAAATCCAGCCGGCCGGCAATCAGATCCTGATGTTCAATACTGCGGAACAGTGTCGGAAACAGCACCCGCAGGCAGTTGAGCTCGCGGTGTGCCTTATCCAGGGATGCACTGTCCTGATATGCCTTTGTATATGCCTCCATGAGGCAGAGCTGTTCTTCCGGTGTTTTTTCAGGCGCAAGCCGTTTGGATACATTGACGTTCTGCGCACCTTCAATATTGATATGAGCCATACCCGTTCCTCACTTACAGTTTCAGCATATCCCTCCTGCGCAGATAGTCAATCATTTTTATTCATATTTGTTCATTTTCGTTCACATTTGAATTAAAAAACTCCGGTCCCAACACGGAACCGAAGCCATTACATATTTAACAATCCGGCTTACTGCACTGCCGCAAGCGCCTTTTCAATTGCGGCTTTATAATTCTCCTTCGGCTGTGCACCGACGATCGCATCGCCGATCGTCTTTCCGTCGGAGCCCACAAAGTAGGTGATCGGTGTCGCCGGGCTGCTCAGAATTTTGGAGTCGCCCCAGTGAATCAGGTTCTTGTACGTAACGCCGGTGGTATTCACAATATCCATCGCATCCTTCATCAGATCCTTCTGGTCCAGTGATGTGATGTCATTTACAACACCGACGATTTCCACGCCCTGTGAAGCCATCTCCTTGTTCAGCTCTTCAAGATCCGGCATTTCATCCACGCAGCCGCTGCAGGTGGTTGCCCAGACATTGACCATGGTCACCTTGTTTGCGCCGAACAGTTCACTGCTTGAATAGGTGTTTCCGTTGAGATCCTGTGCGGCGTCAAACTTCACCTCCGTACCGGCTTCGCTTCCGCATCCTCCAAGCATCAGCATCATCGCCGCGATCATTACCGTTAAGATTTTCTTCATGACAGTTCTCCTTTCAGTTCCCCCTTTTCAGGCTTTATTTCCTTAATGCCAAATGACAGCGCATGTTTCGGACATGCATTGATGCACTCGCCGCAGCGGATGCATTCCATACTGTTGGGACGAAGGCTTGGATTGACATTCATCCCGCACTTTGAAGCACAGATCCCGCAGTGCACACAGGCGTCCTCATCAAGACGCATCCTCACAAGGCTCGCGTTCTGGAACAGCGAGTAGAATGCGCCGAGCGGACAGATGTATTTGCAGAAGGGACGGTAGGTCGTCATTGATGCAATGATGCACAGAATCAGAATGAAGAATTTCCAGCGGAACAGCCAGCCGAGCGACTGCCGCATGAGCGGATTGAGTAGCACCAGCGGTATGCCGCCTTCCAGTGTGCCGACCGGACAGACATATTTGCAGAAGAACGGATATCCGGTATTCAGTTCACTCCGGAAGAAGAACGGAAGCAGGAACACGAATACCGACAGCATCACGTACTTCAGATACCGCAGGATATGATCTGCTTTCTCCGGCACTTTGATCTTCGGAACCGGGATTTTATACAGCAGTTCCTGGATCAGTCCGAAAAGGCACAGCCAGCCGCACACAAACCGTCCGGCCAGAAAGCCGATGGCGGAAAGGTAGCCGACGACATAGAACGAAAATTTCCGCTGCCGTCCGTCGAATACCGCCTGCATGGCGCCGATCGGACAGGCTCCGAGGGCACCCGGACAGGAATAACAGTTCATGCCCGGAACACAGAAGCGCTTCAGCGGTCCTGTGTAGATCGCCGGTCCGCCCGGCAGAAATCCCCTTACATATGCGTTCGAAAGAATCCCCCATCCGGCCTGGATGAAGGTGCGTTTGCGATTATGCTTCTCAGCCAAGGCCGATACACTCCATACAGATATTGACTGCTTTCTTCAGGACGATATCCGTCTCGCCGCGCACCGCACCGAACGCACAAAATGCGATAGCCGCCGCAAGCAGGAAATACGTCACCACAGTCGGAACACGCCGTTTGTTCATTTCTCATCCCCCCTTAACGGTTCCGCTGATATACCTGTTGTACAATGCTCTGATAATGTCATTATAGACCGATTCCATTGGGGTACGTCATAAAACTATTTAAAAAAACAGGTGCCATGCATTATGCACAGCACCTGTCTGTTGAATTTAACTGTGAATCCGGGATCTGTTATTTCGATGCATTCTCACCGGCAATACGTCCGAAGACCACGAAGTCTGCGACCGCATTTCCGCCAAGACGGTTGCCGCCGTGTACGCCGCCGGTAACTTCACCTGCCGCATAGAGGCCCGGGATGACAGCTCCGTCGGTACCGATGACTTCCGCTTCCGTATTGATCTTTACGCCGCCCATGCAGTGATGGATACCCGGCGCAATCTTTACCGCATAGTACGGTGCGTGGGACATATCGGTCAGAAGTGCATCGAAGCCTTCTCTGCCGAATTCCTCATCCTTTTCCGCTTCACAGGATGCGGTCCAGGTATCAAGAGTTTCCTGAAGGGTTGCTTCATCAACTTCCATCAGCTTGGCAAGATCAGCGACGGTATCGCACTGGATCATGAAGCCCTTGGAGATGTACTTTTCAATAACCGTGGATTCCACTTTCATCGCTTCATCCGCAAGCAGCCATGCATAGCTGTCCGGCTGTTCGATGATATGACCGGAGACAACGTCACGGGTCAGGATCTCATTGCAGAAACGCTTGCCTTCCTTGTTGATGAGGATCGCACCGTCACCGCGCAGGGATTCGGAAATGAGGGAGCCGTCTGCCTGAACAACGGTCGGATGGATCTGGATCTGTTCGAGATCGACGAAGTCTGCGCCGATTGCCTCGAGGAAGGCAATCGCATCACCGGTGATCGTCGGCGCATTGGTGGATACGTAGCCCTTGAGGTCCGGACGATACTTGACGATGAGATCCGGATTGGAGCCGAAGCCGCCGGTTGCGATGACAACATTGTCCGCCTTTACGGTAATGCTGTTGCCGTCTGCGCCGGTCGCATGGAGGCCGACTGCTTTTCCGTCTTCGACAAGCACTTCATCAACCTTTGCGTTATAGATGATCTCCACACCGAGGTCATTGCATGTGGAGGTGAGATGTTCTACCAGGTAAGCACCGACGGAGAGAATCTTTCCTTCGTCGTTGACCGGACGATGCTGACGCATTGCGGATGCGCCGCCCGCAAGACCGATATTGCTGAGAGGTGCGCCGATGGAATCGAGCCAGTCGATTGCCGCGGAGGAATTTTCTGCCAGGGTATGGACAAGATCCGGATTGTTGAGATCATGGCCGCCCTTCATCGTATCTTCGTAATACAGTTCTGCAGAGTCTTCAATTCCCTGCTCTGCCTGATAGTGGGTATCTGCCGCATTCATACCGCCGGTCGCATAACTGGAGTTTCCGCCGGATACTGCTGCCTTTTCGAGAATGATAACTTTCTTGCCGTTCTGCGCTGCTGTGATTGCGGCTGTCATGCCTGCACCGCCGGCACCGGCGATAACGACATCCGCTTCCGTATCAATATCTTCTGCGACGGTCTCGACTGCCTTGGATTCCAGGGCTGCCGGATCTGCGCCGGCCTGGGTGATGCAGTCATTGAGCGCTGTGAAGAATGCTGTGGAAGTAACCGTCGCACCGCTGATCATATCGATGTTCGGGGACTGTGCCGCAAGCACCTTCTCTACGAGCTGCGGGAGTGCTGCGCCGCCGACCGTCGGTGTTTCACCGTCCGCGGTGTACTCGATGGATTCAATCGAGTTGTCCGACATTGTGACGGACAGTTTTACAGGATTGCCTGCGCCGCCGAAACCTTCTGCCTGTGCTTCATACGTACCGGCATTGAACAATGCCCCTTCCGGTGCAGGTTCTGCCGCACCGCCTTTGCCGGACGGAATCAGGTTTGCGCATCCCAGCAGGACCGCAAGGACAAAGATTCCAATCAGCGCCAGATTCTTCTTTTTCATGTGTTTTTCCTTTCCAAAAAGTGGTTAATGCATGCTTATGATATCAGAAGAAACTTGACATCTATTCTGTTTCGTAATTATTGTTCATACTCTGTTTGCACCTGTAAACAAAATCATGTGAAAGGCTGTCCTGCACGGGCAGCCCTTCATTCAGTTCTTCTTATTTTGCTGTAAGAATCTCCACCGCAATACGCAGTGTCTGTTCATCACCGGTGTTGCCCGGGAAGATGACATACGGTGTTTTCGGGAATCTGGATTCCTCTCCGGTCTGCCATACCGGGATGCCCGGCTGGATCTGGCCGAGGACATTGGCGCGCTTTACCGCAAGCGCCTTGGTTCCGACATCGGAGGAAGTGATTCCGCCCTTTGCGATGACAAATGCCGGGGTGATGGACAGCCGTCCCACGAGACTCTGTACGCCGTCGGAAATCTTTACACTGCGCACCAGTGCGGATTCCTTGGTGTCATTCTCCACTTCAAGCAGCTTCCGGCAGGTATAGCACACCGCCGTCTTTCCGCTGCGGATGATCTCTTCTTCCGCTTTGACACAGCGGTCGACTTCCGCATAGAAGGCTTCATCGCCTTCGAGCACCAGATTGGAGTTGAATTCGACCGGCACAACATTGTCGAGTTTCAGCAGCTCGTTGAGCTGTGCGGTGGTCTTTCCGGTATGGGAGCCGACTACGACAACACCGCCGAAGTCGGTGGTCAGTGTGACCATGTCCTTGCGGGTAAGCAGAGGCTTGTCGGAGATACCGCCCATGACTTTGACCAGTCCTGCGGCAGTCCGGAACATATACCGTTTCCCCTGCTTCATCGCACGGTACAGTGCCGTCGCAAATACCTTGATGTCGCAGTAGTCGACTGCGTTGACGCAGATCTTGTTGAAATCGGAGACCGCGAGAAGCTGTTCCGTGATCTTCTCATAATTGCACGCGCGCAGGTCATCGAGCGAGATGCACGTGACATCCGCTGCTTTGTATGCGCCGCCGGTCTTTTCCTCCACATATTCGGGAATCGAGGAATGGGAGTAGCCGAAGGTGCGGTCCTTTGCGAATTCGGTTTCGGCTGCCGGGACGAGTTCATCCCCCTGCTTTACATAGTGAACATTATTGATCGTGAAGCGGCCGCCTTCCTTGAAGAAAGGGCACATGACTTCTCCGTCAAGATGCCTGCCGTCGGCTTCCATGCCTTCTCTGAGCAGCTGCGGTTCGAGCGGATAATGTCCGCGCAGGGTGGAGTCGGAACGGCTCATGATCATATAGTCTCTGCCGGTTGCCTTTGCGGCTGCGGCAATATTTGCGGCCATTTCCTTATGCGCCTTTGTGGTCTCTTCCACGGTCAGACCGCGGCTGTTGGTCAGAATGTAGAAGACCTTGTTTTCCTCTTTGAAACCTGCAGTAATACTTTCCACGCTCCAGTCGGTATAGACGGAGATATCATGCACGGTCTGCACACCGGTCGGGTCATCATCAAGGACGACAATCTTCTGATCGTTGTCCGCGATCTCCTTCATCAGGAGTTCATCGATCTTCGCTTCATCCACTGCCGGGAAGCGGTTCACTTCATCTGCCGGAAGTCTCATGCGTCCTCCTCGACATTGCCGCGGACTTCGATGCCGGCAAGCTTCTCAAAGTACTGCACATATCCGCCGTGGTCATCATCCATGTGTCCGTGTGCTTTCAGAGTCTGCTGAACTTCAAACAGCTGTGCGGTGAACGGAACCGGCACATCGATCGCATGCGCGGTCGCAAGCACGTTCTTGATGTCCTTGTGGTTGATGGAGATCTTTCCGCCCGGTTTGAAATTGCGTGCGCACATCATCGGCGCCTTTGCGTCAAGTACTGCCGAGCCGGCAAGACCGCCGCGGATTGCCTTATAGACTTTGTAAGGATCTGCGCCTGCCTTTGTCGCAAGCACGAGAGCTTCGGATACGGCGCAGATGTTCAGATTGACGATGATCTGGTTGGCAAGTTTTGTGATGGATCCCGCACCGCTTGGTCCGATGAGCAGGGAGCTGTTTCCGAGAATCTCGAAATACGGGATCAGACGGTCATAGTCCTTCTGCTCGCCGCCGCACATGATGGCCAGGGTCGCATTGATTGCGCCCGGTTCGCCGCCGGATACCGGCGCATCCACAAAGCCGACGCCCATCTTCTTCAGACGGTCATAGCAGGTGGTGCTTTCGGTCTGGGTAACAGAGGACATGTCGCATACCAGTTTGCCTTCAGAAAGACCTTCCGCAACACCGCCCTCGCCGAACAGTACAGACTGAACGATTGCGCCGTTGGGCAGAATCGTCAGAATGATATCGCAGGATTCACCGATTTCCTTATAGCTTCCGGATTTTGCGCCGGCAGCCACGAGTTCATTGACCGCATCCTGGTTGAGATCACATACGGTCAGATCAACACCTGCCTTGAGAAGATTGTGTGCCATGGGCTTTCCCATAATGCCGAGTCCGATAAATCCTACTTTTTCCATTTTCGTTTCTCTCCTTTTCTGTATTCCGCTTCGTAAGCGGTTTCATCTTTACGCTGTCAGTATACCGGTATACCGGTTATATGTCAATCACGTGCAGATGAATTTCAGAAAAAAACAGATGCGTCTGCATCTGTTGTCATAATCCGTAATACTTCAGCGCGATATCTCTGGATGCCTCCATGTGATGCATGACCGCCCGGTAGATGGCGATCCGTGCGTCTTCCTGATCGCTGGTCAGATTCCGGTAGATCTCCATATGTTCTTCATACGCTTCCATCGGGCGTCCCTTCTGTTCAAAGCTCTTGAAGGCGATTGCCTGCTGCATATGGCTGTAGGATTCAATCAGCCGGATCATATCCGCATTTCTGGAATACTCCACGATCTGCCGGTGGAAATCAAAGTCATGGCCGAGGATCACATCATACGGCTCATTCTTCTCGATCGACTGCTTCATGAGATCCAGCGTCTCTTCAAGATCTTCGATTGTCCGTCTTCCCTGCTTGGTCTTGCGCTCATCATGGAGCGCCATACTGCAGAAGCCTTCGATTGCGGCACGGACCTGAAAGGTATTCTGAATATCTTCGCGGCTCATCTCATGAAGCCGAAAGCCCTTGTTCGGAATGATGTCGATATACCGGTCCTGACTCAGACGCATCAGGGCATCCCGCATCGGGGTGCGTGAAATGCCGAGATCCTGGGCAAGCCGGGTTTCGGAATAATATTCATTTGCGCTGAATTCACCATGCTTGATCTTATCCAGCATGAATTCATATGCTTTTTCCGCAAGCGGATTGTATACTGCCATAAGATACCTCTGACTCTTAAAAATTGTATCTGTATTCTTCCGTTTCCGCAATTTCACAACGACAGTAAAATAGAAACGGAACACAGGAAAGGAATCACACCATGGAACTGATCATCGCCAGCAACAACCCCGGAAAGATCCGGGAATATAAAGACATCTTTGAACCGTTCGGGTTTCAGGTATTCTCCCAGTCAGAAAAGAACATCGACCTTGAGGTCGAAGAAACCGGAAC
>JAFOLE010000058.1 GCA_017419465.1 Solobacterium sp.
AAACAGATCATAGTACTGGTTTGTCCGGTACAGCCCGGCATCGCACAGATGCGCAAATACACGGTCATCCAGACCGGCCTCATGAATATTGCGGACCGCCTGGGCATGCATTTGCGGATCGATCTCCAGCGTATCCACAGTGATGTTCTCCCGCACGCCGGCAATCTTCATTGCGGACCAGCCGACCGCAGTCCCGCATTCGAGCACGCGCATGATCGCGGGATGAGAGCGGATATATTCCAGCAGGAATTCCATTCCGTCTCCCAGCATGATCGGCACATGATCCTGACGGGCTGCGCATTCAAGTTCATTCAGTGTTTTTCCCATCACTCAGACATTCCCAACAAATACATGACGCAGCGACTGCTCTGCGGTCTCTTTCAGATCGTACAGCGTCTGCCGCGGTGTCGCGGGTATATTATACCGGAAGCGCGGAAAGTACCGCGTGAGATGGAGCGGAATGTCCGGATTCAAAGACGCCAGCCATTCGGATTCCTGTTTCACCCATGCGCGGGAATCATTCTTTCCGGGAATGATCAGCGAGGTGATTTCGACATGGCACTTATCCTGCATATACGCGATCGTATGTTTTACCGCCTCATAGTCTCCGCCAAGTTCCCGGTAAAATTCCGCATCCCCTTTCAGGTCGATATTCATCGCATCCACATACGGTGCCAGTTCTTCAAGCACCCACGGTTCCGCACAGCCGTTGGATACCAGGACCACCTGTTTTCCGGCAGGTTTCACAAGCTCTGCGACATCCCGGATATATTCCCATTCAATCAGCGGTTCATTGTAGGTAAAGGCAATTCCGATACTGTCATCCGTTTTCAGAATCAAAGACGCCAATTGTTCTGCAGTCCATTCCTCAAAGCCGGAAGTGGCTTCATCCGCCATCGAGATCTGCCAGTTCTGACAGAACGGACAGGAAAGATTACAGCCGTAGGAGCCGGCCGAGAGAATCAGTGAGCCAGGATGAAACATCGCCAGCGGCTTCTTTTCAATCGGGTCGAGCGCAAGACTCGTAATCCGCCCGTAATTGGCGCATACATTTTCACCGTTACGGTTCATGCGGGCACGGCAGCGTCCATGCATGCCTTCCTTCAGGACGCAGTGATGAAAACAGACCTCACAGCGAAGTTCATTCATGACGCACGACCTCGAAGCGTTCCAGCTGATACTCATCATATTCACTGATACCGCCCTTGGAGCGGGCAATGGAGATCTGTTCCTCCACGGTATCCACACCGTCCAGATTCGGCAGTAACAGGCCCCTGCGGCCATCCTCCGTGGACACAATCACACCGTACCGCTTTACATCCAGCTGGTGGGGTCCGTCAATCGGTTCCGGTTGACGCAGCACATCCACCGATACTTCCAGATACGGAAGTTCTTCCGCGGTAACCGGCTCAAACCGGGGATCTCTTGAACATGCGGAAATGCCGTTTTCAATGATCTCCTTCGCAATACAGGAACGCACCGGTCCGATCGTACCGATACAGCCACGCAGGGAGCCCTGCTTATGAATGGAGACAAACACGCCGGCACGCTCGGTCCGCATTTCCTTTGGCAGATCATCCGGAAGCGCCGGGCGTTTCCGGTTCATCACCCATTCCTGGATGGTCTGTACCGCAAGTTTTACATACGCATCCGCCGCCTCTGTTTTTGCGCGGCATTCCGCTTTCATCGCTGCTTCATAGGCATCCAGGAAATGCCGGGAATCATCCGCTCCGCCAATGTCATAGATCACAAATCCATAGCCGACGCCAAACGTTGCCTC
Source organism: Solobacterium sp. (assembly GCA_017419465.1). Taxonomy (GTDB): domain Bacteria; phylum Bacillota_I; class Bacilli_A; order Erysipelotrichales; family Erysipelotrichaceae; genus Bulleidia. The sequence goes on from JAFOLE010000058.1 coordinate 1,781, forward strand.
ATGACTCAGCGTGCGCGCATGAACCGCAAGTCCGTCCAGGGCACCGGCCATAATCGTAAAGGAACGGTGTCCGCACTCCTGCGCCTTATCCAGAAAGGTATCGGAATAGCGCATCAGATTTCCAAACGATGCGGATGACATATCCTGCATCAGACGTGCATCATATTCCGGTCCTTCCGGTTTGAAGCCGTACGGCCCGTCTTCCTTTTCGCAATGTGAAAGATCTCCGCTTGCGACCAGCAGGATCCGCCTGTCGGCTTCCTGCGCCGCTTTCTGAATCATCATGCCGAAGCGGTAATGCATGGAAAGCGGATATCCGCTCAGTCCGATCCGGACCAGTTTGTAGTCCGTGTATTTCTGATTAATGAAGTACAGCGGCACCATGGTCCCCTGATCAAGTTCCGGATCCCTGTCATACTCCGTTCCGGCCGGAATATTCTCCGCCCTGCATAACTCTTCCAGGCGCTTTACGAACGCCTCATCATAGTCCACATGAAAGGACACCTTCTTTGCACGATAGCGGCTGAAATCACCATATGCCTCTGCGCCGCGGGAGATGTTGAACCAGTCCCGGTACATGAGCGCATGCGGCGTGGTTAACACAATCGTGTCCGGCTTCTGTCCGGCAATATAGTCTGCGACAGCCGCAAAACTGTCCAGTGTGGTCTGAATCTTCGCTTCTTCTCCCCGGCCGATCTCATGAACCGCAATCGGCGGATGGGGAACCATGACTGCGCCAATGATCATATTGTGTTGTCCTCCTCTATTGTTCGAATCGGATGTCTCTGTCTTTATTCTAATCCGTATGTCCGCATTTCATACAGCGGTTCCGGTTTCGCCCCAATAAAAATGACCCGGGAAGTTGATATGTACCCAGAAATCTGGACATATTGAATAACTAGACGATAACAGAATTTGAGATGGATGTTTCTCTGTATTTCACAGGGGACATCCATTTTGTTTTTGCCTGAATCCGGTCGTTGTTGTAATAGGCAATATATTCATCCACAGCCTGACTGAACTGGTCGAATGTCTCATACTGCGATTCATATCCGTAAAACATTTCATTCTTCATTCTGCCG
>JAFOLE010000059.1 GCA_017419465.1 Solobacterium sp.
CTTTTGCGATGATTGATGTTGCAGTGTTTTTCATTTGGTTTCTCCTTTGCCCATAAAAAATGAGGCTCTGCGAAAAACCTCAAGGAAATTGATAAAAGAAAATAACTCTTCCATCCAGACTGTACTGTCGCCACCGGAATTTCACCGGTTCAGGCTTTCGCCTCGCGGGGTTTACCGCCGGTCGGGAATCACACCCAGCCCTGAGTTTCTTCCATGTAATTATATCGCCGCAGAACAAATACACAACCAAAATGCCTGTAAAAAAAAGAAAGTTTCTGATTCGAAACTTTCCTTTTATTCTTACAGTTATCTGAGTGCGTTCCAGATCACATGAAGCTGTGATGAGAAAATAAGCGCAACAATAACGATTACTACCAGCGCAAGCAGAAGGCACAGCAGATAGATCAGTCCGGAGAACTTTTTATCCACACGTGCTGCCCGATACATCACCATCATATGACCGATGATTGAAAGCAGTACAACCGCAATCAGTACCGCCGCAAACTTCTCCCTGTTGAAGATCATGATCATGAAACATAAGACGTATGCCAGAGTTGAGATCGGTGTGTAGATGCTGTTCTGCTTGAGAACGGAGAAGTTATCATTTCCGCCGCCCTTCTTTGTCAGCAGCATACCGCAGAGATATGAGATTCCTGCGGACAGTGCCGTACCGACCACAAAGATGATCAGGAACAGCAGGAAGCAGGTTCCTGTTGAAGGTTTCGCTTCACTTCGGGAAGTACCGATCAATGTGCAGATCGCTGCCGCAAGTCCGATCACACCGTATTTGACGGTACCTGCCAGAACTGCAGTCTGTACCGATTCGGCAGCTTTCGGAAGTTCCAGCTGTTTGACGACCTTGTAGATGATGCCGTTGGTATTGTCACGGGCTTCCGTGATCAGTTCCTTTGCATCAAGGTTTTCCGGAACGGAAATGGAAGGCATATGTACCGGAAGCGTACGTACAGCAGTATGTGCTGCAGAAGCCGCAACGGCAGTCTTCTGTCTGACAGAAGACTGCTGTTTTTTCCGTTTGGACTCCAGGTAAGCTTCTTCGGCATCCGTCAGTTTCTGATCCAGTGTTTCAGCTGAATCTTTTTCGATGCGGTCCGGTTCCGGTGTTTCTTCGAATACAGGTTCAGACTCGGGTTTAGCAGGTACTGTTTCCGGATGCTTCAGTTCCTCTGCCGGCTCTGATTCAGCAGCAGGCTCCTTCACTTCTTCAGCCGGTTTTTCCGGTTCAGCAGAAGCTTCAGGTTCAGACGATTCTGCCGGTTTTTCTGCAGGCGCCTCTTCCGCGGCCTTTACAGGCTGCTCTACAGGTACCGCCTCTTCCGGTTTGATTTCTGGTGTTTCTTCCGTTTTTTCCGGTTTCGGCGCTTCTTCCGCGGTCTTTACAGGCTGCTCTGCAGGTACCGCCTCTTCCGGCTTGATTTCTGGTGTTTCTTCCGTTTTTTCCGGTTTTGGCGCTTCTTCTGCGGCAAGTTCCTGTTCAAGGCGTTTGAGTTCTTCCTGCGCCTTGCGGACCCGTTCATTTTCCGCTTTCTGCATCGTCTCAAGCCGTTTCAGCGCTTCTGCTTCCTGTTTCTCGGCTTCAATACGAGCTTCTTCTTCGATCCGGCGGCGTTCTTCAAGACGTGCGCGCTCCGCCTCTTCTTCCTTATTTGCTTCTGAGAGAGCCGCAAGCGCTTCTTCTTTCCGTCTTGTTTCGACGACGACCTTGTCTTCTTCTTCCTTGCGTTTCAGGGCAAGCGCCGCAAGTTCGGATTCAATCCGTTCTGTCATCCGGGAAGCTTCTTCACGCCGCTGCTTTGCGACACGGATTGCTTCCTCTTCCTTTTTGCGGGCTTTCTGGAATGCCTCTTCTTCCGCCTTCATTGCCTTGCGGAATTCAATTTCTTCACGCTTTTTCGCCTGAACTTCCTTACGTTCCGCCTTGCGCTCCATACTGCGTTTCTGGCTGTCTTCCTTCCACGCACGATATTTGATGGAACGGCGTAGTTTCCCCCAGTACATGCGGTTTTTCAGGAATTTGAAGAACCGGCGGATCTGGAATCCGCAGAAACAGAGGAACCGCCAGATGGCTTTTCCGATGGTTTCAAGCAGAAGAATCAGGAGCGTCCACAGTTCCGCAAGCAGTAATCCGATCCAATGCAGAAACGAAGCACCGCAGTCTTTCAGAACGGATGAACGCCGTTCCGAAGCCTGCTGCGGAGACATGCTCTTGGTATCATCTTTGGAGCGGTCCTTCAGATTCTGGAACAGCCCCTTCCAGAACATTCCGCTGAACGAAAGGAACTGCCGGAATGCTTCTATGGAAGTATGACAACGTTTCACCTGCGGCACGGAGTTCTTTTCGATCTGTTTCATTGCCGCACGTAAAATCGCTGCAGCGGCTTCATTTCTTGCCAGCAGCAGATGACCGTTTAATTTCAATACGCGTTTCGCTCTGTCGTTGCCCGATGAGCTCTGAACACGGTTTGTATCGTTTTGTCTGTTTTTCTTCTTTTTGGCCATATGAAATAACAATGCCATGCAGATGCATAGCAACAATTATTATAACTTAATAACTCCGTTAATAAATAAGAAACTCCTCATTCCAATAAAAAAATACCTGTCGAAACAGGTATCTTCTGATGAATTAAGCTCGGCCGGAATACTTGCCGTCAGCGGTGGAAATAAGGACCATCTCACCGTTCTGAATGAAGAGCGGGACACGGATCTCAAGTCCGGTTTCCACTTTCGCATTCTTTGTTGCGGAGGTTGCGGTATCACCCTTAACCGCCGGCTCGCATTCAACGATCTGAAGCTCTACCTTATCCGGAAGAATAACACCGAGGATTTCGTTGCCTTCATACATGGAAATGGTGACGTTGTCATTTTCCTTCATGAACTGCTTTTCCCACTCCAGACGGGACTTCGGAATCTCGATCTGTTCATAGGTCTCGTTATCCATGAATACGAAGTTGTCTCCGTCGTCATAGAGGTACTGCATCTCCTTCTTGTCGATGTGGGCCTGTTCAACCTTGTCACCGCCGGTAAAGGAAATTTCATTGATAACACCGGTACGCAGATTCTTGACCTTGACTTTGACAATCATCTGACGCATTGCGGTCTTATTGTGATCAATATCAAGGACAGAGTAGATATTCCCGTCATTTTCAAACGTTGTTCCGGGTTTTAAATCATTAACAATAATCATATTATTCTCACTCCTACCACAATAATTTTATTTAGAACACCCCTCTTGTCAACAAAATCAGCCGGATCTTTCGGGAGAAAAAAGTAAAAAATTTAACGTTTTCGCGTGTATTTCTGAATTTGGAGGCAATAAAGAATGGTGAAGGAGGCAGAATGAAAGCTCGACTGATTCATATCCTGTCACTTGCGCTGAAACACCATGTTACCGATATTCACCTGAACCTGAGCGAGGAAGGCTGTTCGATTGAGATGCGCGTTGCGGGAAAAATACGCCGTGTGCGCACGAAACCGGATGACGAACATTTCTTCCACTATCTGATGTATCGGGCAAACCTGGATCTTTCATCCGCGCTCGAACCGCAGACCGGACGCTTTGAAGAGTCCGTCGGCGGAAAGACGCTTGCCCTGCGGTTTGCGGTTGTGTCCAGTTACCGTGTCACAAGCGGTGTACTGCGCATACTGAACAACCACGAAGATCTTACGGTATCCCAGCTGAGCGCCGACCCAGCCCAGGCAGAATGGCTTTCGGAGATCTGTACCCATCGCAGCGGGCTGTACGTGTTCTCCGGTCCTACCGGAAGCGGCAAGACAACGACGTTGTACACGATCCTGAACGAAGTGCACGGAAAGAAGATCTTCACACTGGAAGATCCGATCGAAGTGCTCAGCGGGAAATACGTTCAGCTTGCGGTGAATGATAAACGGCATCTTTCGTATGCGGATGGGATCCGACAGCTGATGCGCCATGATCCGGATATTGTGATGATCGGTGAAATCCGGGATTCCATTGCGGCAGAGATGGCAGTCCGCTGTGCACTGACCGGTCACCTGGTGCTTACATCCATCCACTCCGGTTCCTGTGTGAGCGCCATCAACCGAATGATCGACCTTGGGGTGAATGAGTTTCAGCTCTCGGATACACTGGCAGGAATTGCCAATCAGCGGCTGTATGACACCGCAGACGGACAGAAGATCGGTGTGTACGAAATCATGGACCGGAAGGAGGTGAACTATTATTTCCAGAACCACTCCACAAGCACAGCATTCGTCCCGCTTTCGCATAAACTTCAGGAAGCGGTTCAAAGCGGACTCGTGGATTCGGAACAGGCGGAACAGGACCTGTCTTGACCGGATGGATTGTGAAGGAATCGCAAAACTGATGCGAAACGGGTTCACCCTGCAGGAAGCGCTCGCCCTGCTGGAAACGCCGGGAAACCGCAGTGTCTTTCAGCATATCGCTTCGAAACTCGAACAGGGACTGCTCCCCGACCGTTTCTTTCCGGATCTCTGTCCCCGGGTCTATCGGTCCTACCTGTCCGGTTTTCTCAGCTGTCTTCCGTTTGGCGACGCAATGCAGTTATGCATTGAGGTAGTCTCAGGCGAAGAAGCGCAGCGGAAAGAATATGTGCAGGGACTGTTCTATCCATGCATGATGCTGCTGTGTACGATTGCGGGCGTCACCCTCTTCAACGAATTCTGCTTTCCGCCGCTGCTTTCTTTGATGGACAGCTTTCATACCGGCACTGCCGATTATGATCTGCTTCGAATCGTACTGCGGATCATCGGCATCCTGACTGCTGCTTTTCTTCTGACAGGCAGTATTCTGCTTGTCTGGTGTTTACAGGAACGGAACCGGATCGGTGTTTATGTGTTTTTGGCAAGGCACCTTCCCTCCTCAATCTACGTCCAGTATGAATCCGCTGACTTCATTCGTTACTTCCTGCAGTGCATACGCATGCGGGTGCCGACGAAGGAAAGTCTCAGGATTCTGCAGGCGGTACCGCACCGACCGGTCATCCGTTTCCTGGCCGGTGTTCTCGAACGATGTCTGATCATCGGAGAACCCTTCAGCAGCGCACTTGATATGCCCTGGCTTGATCCGACCCTGATCCGTTTCATGAAGATTGCCTTCTACTCTTCTGAAATGGAAACCATGCTGGAGGGCTATCTTGCAATGTCAAAGGAGCGAAGCCGCCGGCAGTGCAAACGGATCACCAGTGCCGTACAGATCCTGTCCTATGCGGCGATCGGAACCATCATCATTCTGATCTATCAGATTATGCTGCTGCCGATGAAACTGCTTGGCGGAATATAAGAAAGGATGTGAAACATGAAACTGAAACTACGTTCAAAACAGGGATTCACCCTGCTCGAAATGGTTATTGTGGTCACGATCATTGCAGTTCTGTTTCTGCTTACCGTGCCGAATATCCAGAAAACCCTCGGCATTGTCGGCAAAAAAGGCTGCAAAGCTCTGACGAAGACCGTCGATGCCGCAATTCTGCAGTACCGGCTGGAATATGATGAAAATCCCGGCAGTACTGCCGATCTGATCAATGCGGGACTCTTAAATGAAGAACAGACAAAATGTGATGACGGACAGCGGATCAGTATTTCAAACGGCCAGGCTGTCGCGGGATGACGGGTTTGCACTCCTGGAACTGCTGATCGGAATCGTGATTCTTACGATGATGACACTGCTTACCCTACGGGTATCAGCGTTTACCGGTGAAGCCTATTACACCTTTCCGGAACGGTATACCCGCTTCAAAAGCGAAGCACTTCTCACAGGCAACCCGCGGGTATATGAAGATGACACCGAAATGGATTATCCAATGATTCGTCTGGGAGAAAACGGAACGGTCAATCAGGCAAGGACGCTTGTGTTTCCATGCGGAAACCGCAGGAAGGAGATCGTCATTGAACTGGGCACCGGTTCGCTTGTCTTCCGATAACTCCGGCTTCGTGCTGAGCGACGCACTGATCGCAATATCTGTTGTATCGGCACTTATCCTCCTGGCGTACAGTGCGCTTCGCTCAGCATCAGAAGCCAATCTCAGGATTACCAATTCCTACCTTCACTCGGAAGAACAGTTTGAAACTGCCATGCAGGAAATCGGAGAATGTGTATGCGAAGAAGAATCAGCGGACGAAGAAACCGCGGATATATCATTGAACAGCTTCTGATTTCCCTGGCAGTCTGTGCATTCCTCATACCCGTCGCGGCAAGTATCATTGCAATTCTCATCCGTTCCGTTTCCGCTGACTATACCGCAATGGATGAAACCGCAATTGCTCAGCTTCGCCATGTCATAGCGGTAAGCGATGACTTTGAATGCGGCAGTTCAGAGCTTCAGTTTTATCATCACGGTACCCGTCAGCGGCTGCATCTGGTAAACGGTAATCTGGTTCTGACAAGTCCGGGAACTCAGATCTTTCTGACCAACCTTTCTGACATCTCATTTTCCGAGGAAGGAGGCATTATTTATCTTCATTACGCACATCCCGAACAAGAAACACAATGCCGTTGCCTTGGACATGTCTGAAGATGGATTTGTCTGTCTCTATTTTCTGGTTCTGTTTCTTCTTTCCACCGCATTGATCTTCACCCTTCTGAACGCTGTACAGGACCGTACACGAACCGCAATGAATCTCCGTCAGGCAAATCTCCTTTCAGCACAGGAAGCCGCCGTTCTGCAGTTTGTAAAATGTGAACTGCGCAATCAGCGGCTGGAAGACGGAGATTATGAACACAACGGGGTTTCATTCCGCATCACCGTACGTGATCGGCGCATCGATGCGGCTGTATTCTCTCCTTATTCCGAGATTCTGCAGATCACCATGGAAGATGACACGCATGTCTATGACTATGATGTTCTGCGCAATGAAACAGCCGCATAACAAAAAAAGTTCCATGCATTCTCTCAACCTCTGTTCAATGCATGGAACCTTTCATGTTTATCTGAAGCTTAGAGATCAACCTTCAGGTAATAAAGATACGGATTCATCTTCTTTTCCTGGCCGATCGTCGTCGCATCGCCATGTCCCGGATAGACCCACAGGTCATTCGGAAGCTCCTTGATGCGGATCAGGGATTCGCGCATCTCATAGTCATCCCCGCCGAAAAGATCCGTTCTTCCGATACTCCCCGCAAACAGCGTGTCTCCTGTAAACAGACGATTCCGGTAACGGATCAGTACAGACCCTTTGGAATGCCCTGGCGTGTGATAAATGGTAAGCGGAAATGCGCCGATTGTAATCTCGCCTTCCGGCAGCGGTGTAAGCGGACAGTACAGCGGGACGGCAAAGTTTGTCTTCCCCATCTTAGGGTCCACCATTTCATAGTCCCCTTCATGCATATAGACCGGGCAATGATACATTTCGTACAGATCATCGACCGCCTGTGTATGGTCTTCATGGCCATGCGTCAGAAGTATCGCATCAACCGTCTCAGCAGACGAAACATGACGGCTCAGTTCTTCCGCAAACCTTCCCGGATCGATAAACAGCACGTGGTCATTATCATGCAGGATATAGGAGTTTTCTCCATACAGACCAATGGGCAATGTCTCTATTTTCATAAAAAACAAAAAAGTAATCCGAAGATTACTTTTTCTCCTTGTGAACGGTCTTCTTGTTGCAGCGCGGGCAGTACTTCTTGATTTCCATCTTCTCGGTATGTTTCCGTTTATTACGGGTTCCGATGTAGTTTTCTTCGCCACATACACTGCACTTAAAGGTAATATTCTCTCTAGGCATCGTGTTTCCTCCTGATTAACGCAAAACGTATAATAGCATAAACATCGCATGAATGGAAGAAATTTATACGCTATTTCTTCCCTTTTGCAAATCTCTTATCTGCGTGCCACACCCGTGCTGCGGGCAGCCTCCGCAACCGCTGCCGCCACGGTCTTTGCGGCTTCCGGATGGAAGACGCTCGGAATGACACAGGTTTCGCACAGTTCCTCCGGTTTTACAAGATCCGCAAGCGCCCGGGCAGCCGCAAGCTTCATCGGCTCATTGATCTCCCTTGCACGGACATCAAGCGCTCCGCGGAACAGTCCCGGGAATACCAGTACATTATTGATCTGGTTTGCAAAATCAGACCGGCCGGTTCCGATTACGCGTGCTCCCGCTTCCCGGCATTCATCCGGCATGATTTCCGGAATCGGATTCGCCATCGCAAAGACAATGGCGTCGGTGTTCATGGATGCAACCATTCCCTTTGTGACAAGGCCCGGTCCGGAAACACCGATAAATACATCCGCCCCGTTCATCGCATCAGCCAGAGTACCGGACAGTCCGTTACGGTTTGTGATGGACGCAAGTTCGGCCTTTGCGGAATTGGACGCATTCTCTTTGTTGATAATACCCTTGCGGTCACAGCAGATAATATCCGTAAAACCATAATCCAGCAGAAGCTTGGCAATGGCAGTTCCTGCCGAACCTGCACCGGACAGAACCACTTTTACATCAGCGGCCTGTTTGCCTACAAGCTTGAGTGCATTGATCAGCGCCGCAAGCAGTACGATTGCAGTTCCGTGCTGATCATCATGGAATACCGGAATATCCAGGCGTTCCTTCAGTTTCTGCTCAATCTCAAAGCAGCGCGGTGCTGCGATATCCTCGAGGTTGATTCCGCCGAAGGAAGGTGCGATCCGCACGACAGTCTCGACGATTTCATCGGTATCGGTTGTATCCAGGCAGATCGGGAACGCATCCACATTACCGAACTGCTTGAAGAGAACGGCTTTTCCTTCCATGACCGGAAGTCCTGCCTTCGGGCCGATATTGCCGAGTCCGAGTACCGCAGTTCCATCCGTCACTACCGCAACCATGTTTCCCTTAGAGGTATAACGGTAGACATCTTCCGGGTTTTCTGCGATCTTCCGGCAAGGCTCGGCGACACCCGGGGTATAGGCGGTGCTGAGATCATCGGCGGTTTCGACTTTGACTTTGGAAATCACTTCAATCTTTCCCTGATGGGCTTCATGCAGTTCCAGTGCAAGTTTGCTGTAATCCATATACTGCTTCTCCGTTTCTTTACTGCTTCATTATATGCAAAACAGCCGGCAGAGCCATCTTTTTTTCCGTGTTCGATACCGTTTATTCCGGTTTGTGCAATAATTGTGGCAGAGGAGATTACAAAAATGGTAAAACGTACAGAAACCCGGCCAATTCATGTCGGAAATGTGCAGATCGGCGGTCAGAACCGCTGCATCCTGCAGTCAATGACAAATGTGCCGGTCAAAGATACTGCCGCAAGTGCTGCACAGATCAACGAACTGGCAGAGCATGGATGTGAAATCGTCAGAGTCGCGGTTCTGGATGAAGAAGACAGCCGCTCCATTGCGGCCCTCAAGGAACGCGTCAGCGTACCGATCGTCGCCGATATTCACTTCAACTATCTGCTTGCGCTGAACTGTCTGGATCAGGGAATCGATGCGATCCGCATTAATCCCGGCAACATCGGCGACCGTTCCCATACCGAAGCGGTTGTCTCCCGCTGTAAGGAACGCCATGTTCCGATCCGGATCGGAATCAACACCGGATCGCTGGAGAAAAGCCTGCTGGAAAAATACGGAAAGCCCTGCGCCGAAGCGATGATTGAAAGTGCACGGCGCCATGTGGATATTCTTGAAGAACTGGACTTCCATGATATCTGCCTGTCCTTCAAGTCCAGCAATGTCGCGCTGACGGTTGCGGCATATGAAGCCGCTGCGGAAGCATTTCCTTATCCGCTCCATCTTGGTGTAACGGAAGCCGGCGGATTTACCGGTTCCGCCGTAAAGAGTTCCGCTGCGCTTGGTATTCTGCTTCACGAAGGAATCGGAGATACGATCCGCGTATCCGTTTCCGCGCCGCCGAAGGATGAACTCATAATCGGAAAACAGCTGCTGAACTGCTTTGGGCTGATCGAAGATCAGCCGGATCTGATTGCCTGCCCGACCTGCGGACGCATCCAGTATGATATGCTGCCGATCGTCCGGGAGATAGAAGATTATCTGAGCACGATCCGTTCCAATATTACGGTTGCAGTCATGGGCTGTCCGGTAAACGGCATGCAGGAAGCAGAGCGTGCGGATATCGGCATTGCCGGATCCCATGAAGGCGGTATTCTCTTCCGCCACGGCAAGATTCTGCGTCAGGTCCCTCAGGATCAGCTGGCCGCAGAACTCAAAAAGGAAATCGATGCGCTGGTTGCGCAGAAACAGCATTCCTGATTCAAAAAAGCACAGGTTACAAACCTGTGTTTTTTTAGTCGTGTCCCAGTTCGGTCAGCAGGTCCCTGGAAAAACTCCCGGTGCGAAGCTGTTCGATTTCAATACCATACGGCGCATGTCCGGCTACCCACGGTGTTTCCAGGATCTTCGGAATCATCGCAGTCCGTTCATTTACGGCAACCGCATGAAGTGCTTCAAAGCCGATCGTACCGAATCCGATATTCTCGTGACGGTCCTTACGTGCTCCCCTTGGATTCTTGGAATCATTCAGGTGAATCACCTTCAGTCTGGATAATCCAAGCGTATGGTCAATCGCATCAAGTACCGCATCAAAATCGGTCACATCATATCCTGCATCATTCATATGACACGTATCCAGACAGATTCCAAACTGTTCCGGATGCGTGACCTTGGAAAGCAGTTCCGCAAGCTGTTCGAGCTGATAGCCGATTTCGCTTCCCTTTCCTGCCATGGTTTCAAGGCAGATCGTTACGCCCGGCGCAAGATCATCTGCAATTGCATTGAACTGCGCGGCTGCAGTCTGAATGCCGGTTGCAAGATCAGTCGTTGTAAAACTTCCGGGATGCAGAACCATATAGGATGCCCCGATTTCCGCAGTCCGCCGCGTTTCTTCAATCAGGAAGGTCCGCGCAAGATCCATCACTTCTTCTTTGACGGAATTCGCCGGATTAATAATGTACGGCGCATGTACGATCAGATGTTCCATCGGCAGACCCGCTTCTGCCATACGGGCTTTCGCCTCCGGGATTTTCAGTTCTGTTGTCGGTTTCCGTCTTGTATTCTGCGGTGCACCGGTATAAAGCATCAGTGCATTTGCGCCATATCCAAGTGCTTCTTCAACAGATCCAAGCACAAAGTCCGGACCGCTCATGGATACATGAGATCCGATGATCATCCGTTTTTCTCCTTGCGGCTGTTTTCCTTGTACCGTGCAAGTTTCTCTTCCTTGATCTTGGAACGGATGAATTCCCGCTTCTTTTTCCGGTGGATCTGTTCGATCTTTGCGGCACGCTTTTTCTTGTATCCCGGTTTGACCTTTGTATTCTTCTTGGTCATGATCATCGCGATCTGCTTTTCGATCTCATCATCCTTCTTCAGACGCTTCTGTCCGTACGGATGGAGATTCTGCCAGCCGTCCTTGCGGTATCTGCGGTGCTCAAACCGTACACCGGATTTCATCAGTGAGCGGATCTCCTGATCATCGCTCTCCTTGTAAAGTGCATAGCAGATTCCGGTGGAACCCGCACGGCCGGTACGGCCTGCACGGTGAATATAGAATTCAAGATCCTCCGGAAAACCGCAGGAAATGACATGCGTGACCGTATCCAGGTCAATGCCTCTTGCCGCAAGGTCTGTGGCAACCACATAGGAATTGATACCAAGTGACAGTTCCTTCATTGCCTGTTTGCGCTTGCGGCTTTCAAGGTCACCATGGAGCTCCGTTACCGGAAGCTTCATTGCACGGAGATCTTCTGCAATCTCATGTGCGGTTTCGCGCGTATTCGCGAAGATCAGACAGACATACGGCTGAAATCCCGGCAGGATCGAACGGATCACCTCCTGATAGGAATGGTGATAGCAAGGCACGAGAACATGCGTGATATCCGGACTGAACCGGCTCTCTTCAATTTTGAAGGTCTGCGGCTGATGCATGTATTTGCGCAGGAACGGTTTCAGCTGTTCCGGCATGGTCGCAGAAAATGCGGCCATTTGAAGGTCCTCCGACATTCTTCCCGCAAATGCATCGATCTCATTCAGAAAGCCGTACTCCAGCGTCATATCCGCTTCATCGACGACCAGAACAGCGGCTTTATCGATTCGCAGTGCTCCCTCGTCAAGAAACAGATCTTTGATGCGGCCCGGTGTTCCGATTGCAATATGCGGCTGAGACGCCTTCAGCTGACGCAGATCCTTCTCACGGTCCTTTCCTCCGACATAGAGACGGATCCGCAGTCCCGGATCAACCTCTGACATGCGCTTGGCCTTTTCAAATATCTGAACCGCAAGTTCCCGGGTCGGCGCGGTAATGACTGCCTGTACATGGTTCTTGGAGGAATCCATCCGTTCACAGAGCGGAATCAGATAGGCATGGCTTTTACCCGTACCGGTCTTGGAAAGACCGATGACATCCTTGCCCTTCAGCATTGCAGGAATGACATCTTCCTGAATCGGTGTCGGTTCGCGGAATTCGTTGAGCTGGATAAACCGCATCGTTTTTTTACTCAGATTAAAATCCGTAAATTTTTTCATATGAATTCTTCCATTCTTCAAAATCATCCCAATTATAATGGATTTACAGCGGAGGTTCTATGGAGATTGTCAAAGTTGTCCCGCGAGGGTACTGTCAGGGTGTGGTCCGGGCAATTCAGATTGCCAGGAAGACTGCGGAAACTTATCCGGATCAGAAAATCAGCATGCTGGGAATGATTGTGCATAACCGGTATGTAGTGGAAGCGTGTGAGAAACTCGGGATCCGGTGTCTGGAATCTCCAGGTCTTACCCGTCTTGAACTGCTTGATCAGATCGATGAAGGCATCGTCATTTTTACTGCCCACGGCGTAAGCGATGCCGTATTTGAAAAAGCACGCGCAAAAGGACTCACGATCGTCGATGCGACCTGTCCGGATGTTGAAAAAACCCATCGTCTGATACGGGAACATACTTCTTCCGGAGATGTGCTGTATATCGGCAAGCGGAATCACCCGGAAGCGGAAGGCGCGCTTGGAATCAGTCCGCGTGTTCACCTGATCACAGGCATTCAGGACCTTGAAGAACTCGGACCGCTGGAAAATGTCATGATCACAAATCAGACCACCCTTTCCATGCTGGATACGGCAGATCTGATCAGCGCATGTCTGGAACGTTATCCGGATGCCGCCGCAAATCCGGAGATCTGCACCGCCACAACCATGCGCCAGAAAGCGGTAATGGCATTGACCGATACCGATCTGCTTGTCGTTGTCGGTGACCCCCATTCCAACAATTCCAATCAGCTCCGGGAAATCGGAAAAAAAGCGGGTATCCCCGCTGCACTGCTGATTGAGACTGCGGATGATCTGCGTGAAGACCTGATTCGCGGAAAACACCGGATCGCCGTTACGTCCGGCAGTTCGACGCCGACACCGCTTACCGATGCCGTGATTGCGACGCTGGAACACTATGCGGAAACCGGAACGTTTGTCATTCAGAAACAGACGGCTCCGATTCTCTGAGATCCCTGAGTTCTTCTTCCGTCAGTTCCCGGTATTCCCCCGGCTTCAGTGTTTCATCCAGAAGAAGATGCTTCATACGGATCCGTTTCAGTCCGATGACCTCATTATCCAATGCGATCATCATCCGCTTCACCTGGTGATATTTCCCCTCTGTAAGCGTGATTCTGCAGGTATGCGGATCAAGGATACGCATATCCGCTGGAAGACATGTCTCTCCTCCGTCAATAACGATTCCATCTCTGATCCGCTGAACATCCGATTCCTTCAGCGGATTTTTTACTGTAACCAGATATTCCTTTTCGACATGATGTTTCGGCGACAGCAGCTGATGGCCAAGCGGACCGTCATTGGTAATCAGAAGCAGCCCTTCCGTATCGCGGTCCAGACGCCCGACCGGATACAGTCCGCGTAC
>JAFOLE010000060.1 GCA_017419465.1 Solobacterium sp.
AGCGCTTGATGTCGTAGTTCATGTTCATCAGGTTGCGGATGACCTGGACATCATCGGTGATATTGGCATCACCGTGGATCGTATGTTTGATGACCGAGGAAGCCACCGCAAAGTTCAGAATGTCCATCGGCTTTTCGCCGTCCAGCATCGCATAGATGAGACCGGATGCGAAGGCATCGCCGCCGCCGACACGGTCAAGGATCGTGAAGGTGAACTGTTTGCTTTCAAAGGTATGGCCTTCATACCACATGTATGCCTTGAGGCTGTTCTCCGAACCGGAATGCGCATAGCGTACATGACGCGCGATGCATTTAATGTTCGGATAGCGCTCCACAAAGTGCTGGAACACTTCATCCTGCTGCTCGTAATCCGGCTGCAGCGGAACGCCGTCTTTCCAGTCGCCCTTGGAATGATCATTTTCATCCTTCCAGAGATGATACGGCTCAATGCCCAGCAGCACATCCACATACGGCAGGCACTTTGTGCAGAAGTCTCTCGCCTCTTCCCAGGACCAGAGATTGGAGCGGAAGTTTCCGTCAAAGGATACCGTGAGCCCGAGATCCTTTGCGGTCTCCAGCATCCGCAGAATCAGATCCGCGCAGGACGGCGACAGCGCCGGGGTGATGCCGGACAGATGCAGCCAGTCAAACTCCTTCAGAAGACCTTCGAGATCATAGTCCGAGAAGTCATACTCCGCCAGTGCGGAATGTTTGCGGTCATAAATGACCTTGCTGGCACGGATGCCGAAGCCTGTTTCAAGGTAATAGGTTCCAAGACGGTGCGTCGGTGTTTCCTCCGGTGTGGAGAGAATCACCGGTGTGCAGTGCACATCGCTCGAACGCAGCTGGCGGATCGCGCTCTTTCCGAGCGAGTTGTTCGGAACGACGGAAAAGAATGTGGAATCCACACCGAGGCTCGCCAGCGCAAGTGCGATGTTCGCTTCGCTTCCGCCGTAGCTTGCCTCAAAGGAACTGGTCATGCGGATCTTTTCATAGTTGGGCGGCGTCAGTCTCAGCATGATCTCGCCCATGGTGATGAAACGTTTGCCGATCGGTTTCCCGGCAGTCAGGGGATTGTGATGTTCCATTTGCTTTCCTCCAGAAGTATTATCTGTAACCCGTTTTTTGACAGTTCAATCATACAACAGGAATTCCAGAAAAAAGGACAGATTGTTTATCCGTCCTTCTGCCGTTACTTCAGCCGTGCCGCCAGCGCTTTTCCGCAGTCCGAGGTGGATGCCGTTCCGCCGAGATCCGGCGTCAGCGATGCCTTATCGCCCAGCATTTCCTCAATTGCATTGACGATTTTCACGCCCCACTCTTCATAGCCGAGGAAATCCAGAAGCTGCGATGCCGCCCAGATGGATGCCAGCGGGTTGGCAATGCCCTGGCCCGCGATATCCGGCGCCGAACCGTGGATCGGTTCAAACATGGACGGAAATTTCTTTTCCGGATTCAGGTTCGCGCTTGCCGCAAGACCCATTCCGCCGGCGATCGCTGCACCGAGATCC
>JAFOLE010000061.1 GCA_017419465.1 Solobacterium sp.
CATTTGGCATACCACAGGAAGGAATCGAAGCAAACATTCCGCTCAGATGGCACAAGAAAGTGAAGTGTGAGCGTTATGAGTGATTTCAGATTTGAACTGGATTCTGCCGGTGTCCGTGAGCTTCTGCAGTCTCCCGAGATGGTCAGCGTTATTTCTGACATGACCGCTATCGTTGCCGGTAATGCCGGAGACGGCTATGAATATGACACACAGGTGCATAACCGTGTCGTTGGCCGTGTGTGGGCAGAATCAAAAGAGGCAAAGCGTGACAATGAAGACAACAATACTCTGCTGAGGTCATTACATGGCTAAACCGATCGAAGCTGTGATCATTGAGTATCTCAATGCGGATACTGGTTTCATCGAAGATGGGATCAAAGCGTATGCACAGGAGCCGTTTAATGAGAAGCCGTCACAAAACCCGGACAGGTTCATTGTCGTGGAGAAAACAGGTTCCAGCTGTTCCGACTATCTGTATTCATCTATGATCGCCGTTCAGAGCTACGCACCGACCGTCTATGACGCATCGTGCCTGAGCGAGCGTGTGATCGAGGCTATGGATGGCCTCACGGATCTGGACCGGATCACCGGCGTAGGTCTGAACAGCAATTATGTTTTCAATAAGACAAGCACAAAACAGCCGAGATACCAGGCTGTTTTTGATATTTCACATTATTGAGTATGGAGGAGAATAAATGCCTAATACAGAACACGTTACAGCCGGTAAGCCAAAGGTAGGCGGTCACGTTTTCAGAGCACCGATCGGAAGCACGATTCCAACAACGGCTATTGCAACTCTGGACAATGCCTTTATCGATATGGGCTACATTTCCGAAGACGGCGTTACCAACGCTAACGGCCCGGAAATGGATACCATCAATGCATGGGGCGGAACTCCGGTTCTCGTTGTGCAGACATCCAGAGCTGACACATATCAGCTGACATTTATCAGTGCAATGAATCCGGAAGTACAGAAAATGGTCTATGGTGACGATAATGTCACCGGCACAGATGTTTCCACAGGTATCGCTGTTACAGCGAATGCCAAGGAACTGGAAGATTACATCTATGTAATCGACATGATCGCAAAGGGCAATGTTGCTCACAGAGTGGTCATTCCGCAGGCAAAGCCGACAGCGATCGGCGACATTACCTACACGGATTCCGATGTAGTTGGCTATGACACCACACTTGGTTGCACAGCTGACGCAAGCGGAAACACGCACTACGAATACTGGCAGGAAGTCTAAGATCGGAGGCGTATGAAGGGAATCACGAAATCCGGCTTTGAATACGAAGTTGATGACAATGTAATCAACAACATGGAGCTGATCGATGCGCTGGTAGACATCCAGAACGGAAGCACAGGCGCAGTATCCGATCTTCTTAACTGCATGTTCGACAAGGCGCAGAAGAAGCGTCTGTACAACCATGTCAGGGAAGAATCCGGGCGTGTACCGATGGACAAGTGCCTGATCGAGTGCACGGAGATCATCCAGGCAGCGGGAGAAGCCGGAAAAAACTGATTGCCCTTGCCGGGGTCATATCTAAGTATAAGTCGGCTATGATCTGTGATCTGGCTGAGACATATCATATATATGACTACAGGGGGTTGCCGGTTCAGTTGCTGGCAACCCTCGTTTTCGGTTTAAGGGCTGATAGCAGATTAAAAATGGAAATCAACGGTACTACAGTACCGTCATATATCAACATGTTAGCCGGTATCATTGACCGTCTCAGTCTGCTTGTGTGGCAGAACACTGAGGATGGTCACAAGAACAGGAATAGACCGCAATCTCTGGTGGAGATGCTGAACACTCCGCCGAAGGAAAAGGACATTGTTGCCTTTGATACCGGTGAGGACTTTGACAAGGCGTATGCTGAACTGCTCAGCAGAGCGAGAGGTGAAAAATGACAGATTTAGGGAAGGCTTATGTGCAGATAGTGCCGTCAGCTGATGGCATATCCGGCAGTATCTCGGAGATCCTCGGACCGGAAGCACAGCGTGCCGGTGAGGAAGCCGGAGAAAATGCCGGAAATTCCCTTGCGGAAAAAATGAAGAAAATCATCGCTGCTGCCGGTATCGGTTTGGCGATCAAGAAGAGCATTGATGCCGTGGGCGATCTGGCTGCCTATGGCGATGAGATCGACAAGATGAGCCAGAAGATGGGTATCAGCGCACAAGCCTATCAGGAATGGGACGCTATACTGCAGCACTCCGGATCAAGCATCAATGCCATGAAGCCTGCTTTCAAGACACTGCAGGCACAAGCCATTGCGAACAGTGATGCGTTCCAGAAGCTCGGAATCAGCCAGGAAGAGGTTGCCAATCTCTCCCAGGAAGATCTGTTTGCCAAGACCATCGAAGGCCTGCAGAACGTATCTGATGAGAACGAGCGTGCAGAGCTGGCGAACAAGTTACTTGGACGGTCCTACATGGAACTGGGACCGCTCCTGAACACATCTGCAGCGGACACAGAAGCGATGCGTCAGCGGGTGCATGAATTAGGCGGTGTCATGTCAGATGAGGCTGTAAAGGCTTCCGCTGCGTATCAGGATTCATTACAGGACATGAACACGGCTCTGGCAGGAATGGGAAGAACGATTCTGGCAAACTTCCTGCCATCGTTTACATCGATCATGGACGGTATTTCCATGATCTTCAGCGGAGATCCGGCAGGCGGTGTAGGCATGATCATGACCGGGATCGGCACTATGGCGCAAACGATCATCAATGGTGTCCCGCGGATGATAGAAGCCGGTTATCAGTTAGTGGGCGGTGTCATATCTGCGATAGGCGAGAAATTGCCTGAGGTCCTTGCCCAGGGCGGGACCATGATCCAGACTATGGCGGATGGCTTTTTGCAGAACCTTCCAAGCATGATCTCATCAGTGGGAACAGTGATCACAAACGTGATCAGTTATCTGCTTTCCAATCTGCCGAAATTCCTGTCCAAGGGAATGGAAATAGTAGGTTCTTTGGCCAGTGGAATCATCCGCAATTTACCGGCTATCCTGTCTTCAATGGGACAGCTTCTCGTGAAATTGGTTTCTACGATAATCCAAAAGGGCCCGGAATTTTTGGCACAGGGCCTGCAGCTGATCGTGAAAATGGCTACAGGTATCATCAATGGAATCCCGAAGATTCTGAACGCAGGAAAAGAAATATTCAGCAATTTAGGCAATTACATCAAAGGGGTCAACTGGGCGGGTCTTGGCCGGAATATTATTGACGGCATCGTGAATGGTCTAAGGTCAGCTGGATCTGCTGTTAAGAACTTCCTCATGAACATTGCTAAAGGTGCATTGGATTCAGTCAAAAAGTTCTTCGGAATCGCGTCTCCATCCAAAGTCATGGCTCAGGAAGTCGGCCAGTATCTCCCGCTTGGTATCGCACAGGGCATCGAGAAAAACGCTTCTGTGGTACAGGACGCTATGTACGATCTGGCAGGCGATGTAACAGCCAAGCCGGTGGTAAACGCTATGGTAACAGGCTCCAGAGGCGCATCTGCTTCCGGATCTGCGACCAGTACAACGAACTACGGCGGTGTAACGGTCAACGTTAATGCTTCCGATTACGGCAATGCCAAGGAAGTAGCGCAGGAAGTAGTCAAGATCCTGAAGGCACAGATCACAAGTGAAAGGATGGTATTCGCTTAATGCATGAATTTATTTTCGACGGAGTATCGTCCTCAACATTTAACGCTTACGTTGCTTCTTCTAACTTTTTAGATGGAGCTTCGAGAGACATCCAGTCTGTCGAGATCCCGGGACGAAGCGGGAACGTGATCCTGGACAACGGCAGATACAATAACTTCGTTATGGTTGTGAATGTTTACATTCGCAAAGATATTACACAGAACGCACAGGACCTGAAAGCATTCCTGCTTGCACACTGCTCGAAGTATTACACGTTCGAGGATTCATTTGCTCCGGATGTGTTTCGGATGGCACGCTTCACAGGTGAGTTCGTGGTGGAGACATTTGACCATCAGGGCGGTGTGTTTGCACTGGAGTTCGACTGTATGCCACAGCGGTTCCTGAAGTCCGGCACAGTCGCACAGGAGATCACAGGCGGATCGGGAACGATCTCGAATCCGACTTTCTTTGAATCGTCTCCGCTTCTGACGGTGTACGGTGCCGGTACGATCGGGATCAACGACGATACCATCACGATCAGGGACGACGCTTACGGTGAGATTCAGCTGACGGACGCATTTACGCTTTCTGCAGGCGGTTCTAAAACGGTAAGCATCGAAGATCTGTTCAACGAGGGCGACTATATTACGTTCGAGAATGGCCAGGTCACTGTAATGATCCGGTGCAATACTCCGGTAACATCGGCTTCTGTGTCATTTACCGGGGCACTTGAACCGGCAACGTATGCATTAAACGCTTACGGGTCTTTGGTTACTTTGTCTTTTACCGTTCCGCAAAGTTCGCAGGCATTATCGTCAAGCACGACATATCAGTCGGTATCATTTACTGTATCTGCCGATACAGGCATGGGAAGCGGATATGCAAGTGGCTATCTGCAGGAGTATATCTACCCGGCTTCGGAGGAAGTCGTGGTAAGAACAGGCTTTTCACAGCAGGGCGGAACAGTGATTTCAACGAAAACCCTCTCTGCATCCATGAACGGGATCACCGGAGTGTCAACAGTCGGCGGTTCATGGCCGTTCATGGTGGATCTGGACAGTCTGAAAGCATACAAGGACACAGGCGGTCAGGTGGTTAATCTTAACCATCTCGTCGAGTTTGGCACAGAAGCACCGACATTGAAGCCGGGCGAGAACGAAATCACATCCGACACGTATCCGTCGGATCAGCTCGATATAGTTCCGAGGTGGTGGACGCTATGATCCCTATCCTGTATCGGAAAGACGAAATTGCTTTCAGATCCAACGGAATCGGCAGGCTGACGGAAGCCATTTCCTGTACCGTAACGGAAGAACGGAACGGTGTCTATGAATTAGAGATGCAGTACCCGAACACAGGAGAGTACTTTAATGACCTCCAGATCGGGCGATACATCTACGCAACGCATGACAATGGCGGAGATGGTCAGCCGTTCAAGATCTACAAGATTTCCAAGCCGATCAACGGAGTATGCACATATTCCGCACAGCATATCAGTTACCAGCTGAGCAAGATCACGGTCAGACCATTCACTGCTGACGGTGTGGTCTCCGCTATGGCTGCACTTAGGACCAACAGCATGGTCTATAACGACTTTCAATTCCATACAACCAAGAATACACAGGTAGCCTATGAGGTGTCTGTTCCGTCTTCGGTGCGTTCGCTTCTGGGGGGCTCCGAGAACAGTTTCCTGGACAGGTTCGGCGGTGGTGAATACAAGTTCGATGTGTTCGATGTGTGGCTCTACCAGAACCGGGGCGAGGACAGGGGCGTGTCCATCCGCTACGGCAAGAACATGGCTGACTTCAGCATGGACACGGAAGCTCATGACACCTACACGGCCATCGCTCCGTACTGGGAGGACAGTAACGGCGAAGAAACTCCGGTGTACTTACCGGAAGGCTATCTCACGATGGCGAACGTTCCGACCTTTGCAAGCAATCTTGTGACGGATGCCCTGGCGGATATATTTACGGACGATTCCCAGACGCTGGACTTGGATTACTACGACATTGAGATCGTACCGCTGGATCTGAGCGATGAGTTCGACGAAAAGCCGACAGTAGACGAGCTCCGGGACAGGGCAATGCAGGAACTGACCGGAATGAACTACACTCCGGCCGAGAACATAACATTCAGATCCGTTGAAACGGAGAATATATACCTGTGCGACACGGTGCATGTTTACTTTCCAAAGATGAACGTGACTGCTTCCATGAAGGTCGTGAAGCTGACATGGGACGCACTTGCAGACCGGATCACCAAAATCGAGTGCGGAACACCGAAGACATCGTTCTCGGATGTCATAACGGCGCAGATCAACGACCAGATCAAGGCTTCGGAAGCGGTCAGCAATATCGACACATACGCATCCAGTTTCATGCAGATCATAAGTCAGGGCATGGGACTTTTTATTACTAAGGAATCGAAGCCACAGGGCGGGTATCAATACTACATGCATAACCGTCCGAACAGATCTGATTCGCAGTACCAGTGGACGATCAACAGCAACGGATTCGCAGTCAGCCAGGACTACGGTGCGACATGGACAGCCGGAATTGATTCAGAAGGCAATGCAGTCTTCAACATGCTCAGTGCCAACGTGATAAACGCAATGGAGATCCACGGCTCGTATGTAGACGGCGGTGAGATCACGTTCGCACCGGACAGCAAAGCACCGATCACGGCAAAGGAAGTGATCTATTCCGATGACTGGGGCGGTGTCTTATTTGAGGGAAAAGGCGAGTTCAGTGTCGATTCCGGCACGGTTACGATCGCTGCACAAGGCAGTTCCAGGAACAGGGACGAGATTTACATATTCGGCAAAGATTCGTCCGGGTATCTGCGGAACATCCTGAACATGGTCGATTCCGCCCTGGAACTGAACCACTTTGACGATAACGAAGACATGACCGCTTACTTGAGGCTGAATAACAACGGCTTTGGTGTGACGGTTTACAGAAATGACGGAGAAGCAGTCGCACCGGTCTGCGAACTGGTTCTTAACAAAAAGACCGGCATCAGACTGGAAACATACGATTCGGATCTGAACAGTAAAGTCCGGATCACGATGCATCCGTCAAACGGTCTCGGGATCTATATCAGTGATTCAGGATATAACGGACTTGGATTCGTTTCAGACGGAAACGGACATATGGTACTCGGAAAGTGAGGAAGATAAATGGGAGTTAAAATCAAGAATCTGCCGGACTTATCCGGTTTACCAGAGACAGGCGATTACTTCGCGATTACAGACGAATCAGTCACAAGCAAGGTCGACTTCGATGCAGTAGCGGAAGCGATCCTGGACGATTACACGCTCACGATCGGCGGTGCTTCCCAGACTGTGAAGGATGCCGTCGACGCTAACGCAACGGCAAGCAGCAACAACGCTTCAGCCATCGCTGTTCTTCAGCTCGCACTGGCAAGTGTGGAAACAACAGATACAACATACTCTGCTGCATTCGGCAACTATTCGACCGGAGGCAATCCGCACTTTGTTAAGTACGGAAGGCTGTGCATGGTGTACGGAACCGCTAAACCTACGGCTTCGATCACAGGCGGTACGGATCTGAACCTGATGTTCACGTTTCCGGCTGGATACGTTCCAATGGGAAGACTGTTACAGTTGCAGGCAGGATCTGGAACGCATGTATGGCTTCTGACAATTCAGAACGGAAACGCATACTTCAGCCGGTGCCGTGACGGTTCCTCGTATGTCAATGCCGGAACAAGCGAATGGCTGCCGTTTAATGCGGTTTATATCTGCGAGTGAGGTGAGAAATGAGTGATATACCTAATCTTTGCTTTGGTATGCATCATCTTACAGTTACGCAGCTGCCGGGTGGTTCTTTCTCACATCCTAATCTTGCTATGGATTTAGCCGGATCGGATGCGGGTGTGGACTTCTGGTTCGCAAAGTGCTGTTCCTGGAAGTGTATCGCCGGGGAATGGGGCAACGGAACGTACTTCTTTATTCCGTGCGATTCCAAGGGAAACCACATTCCGGTCATGTGTGCGGATGGTAAACAGCGCAAGGTTACGATCGCCCTGACGCACTCGCAGAAGCAGTGGATCAAGACGACGACCGGGAAAATCTATGCTAAAGACCAGCCTATGTACGAAGAAGGCAAGAAGGGCAAGGCGACCGGCAACCACATCCATCTGGAAGTGGCGGAAGGGTACAAGACCACGAAGAAGTACGACAGCAAGCTTGGCGTGTACACGATGGGAAACGAGTTAGATCCAACGAAGATGTTCTTCGTTCTGGACGGTTTCACCAAAGTGGTAACGACTAAAGGCGCAACGCTGAAGCATACCAGTTCCGAAGTCACGAAGCTGGCAGACAAGTACGCACCGAATCTGCCCTTCACACAGAGCAACACGAACGCAATCGTCAACGCTCACCGTTACGATTTCGATTATTCGACATTCCAAGCCTACATCAAAAAGTGTGGCGGTTATGCAGCGTATGTCAGATCGCTCGGTGGAGTGTTCACGAAATGGCAAGGTCGGAACGTAACACTGGTGCCTGATTACAGTGCCAAGACGGTGCGAGAGTTCCAGGAAGCGTGTGACTATGTGTTTGGTCTCATGACGATGTACGGCTTCAACTATAACAAGGGAAAGCCAGGAACCAGTAAGAACTGGGGTAAGGGAGCGGACGATGCTTTTTACCCACCGTCAGCCGATTATGACAAGTTAGGTCTGTATGTGTACGAAAACGGACACAAGACCACGATAGACCTGATCTGCGCCGGTACCACGAAGGGCGGTATGACAACGAACTGCGGATGGTCTGTAACGTACTGCTTACGGAAAGCCGGACTGATCCCGGCAGATGCAGAAAACGTGGAAGTGGAGTTCTACGGCAATGCTTCATATCACAAATACTACAGGAACAGGGGTGCGAAGATCCTTGAA
>JAFOLE010000062.1 GCA_017419465.1 Solobacterium sp.
AGTGGTCATTGGTAATCGTTCCTTTGTTTGTTTGAGCACTTACACTGTAACGATTTATCAGTGACTTTTATATTCTTGACTTATAGAACTTGACTTCTATATTGCTATATTGAACGACCCATCAATTGGGCAGAAGGATCTAACTTTGCGGGTGTTTCAATCTTCGGTCTTCCGGGCTTCATTACCGAAGGAAACATGGCAAGTTTCTACTCCATGATCGCCTGCCTTGTCATCGGAGCCGTCGTTACATTTGCCGCAACGATGATTCTCTACAAAGACACGGAGGAATAATATGTCGTTTCGTCCGGACTTTCTCTGGGGCGGCGCGACTGCCGCGAACCAGTGTGAAGGCGCGTATCAGGAAGACGGCAGAGGGATTGCCAATGTGGATCTGATGCCGGTCGGCGAAGATCGTCTTCATACACTTTTAGGTGAACATGTCAGTCTGGAATTTCAGGAAGACCATTTTTATCCGGCAATGAATGCGATTGACATGTATCACCGCTATCAGGAAGACATCGCGCTGTTTGCGGAAATGGGCTTCAAAGTGTACCGTCTCTCCATTGCCTGGAGCCGGATCTTTCCGGAAGGCGATGAAGATCAGCCAAATGAGGCAGGACTGCAGTTTTATGAGAATGTGTTCCGGGAATGCCGGAAATACGGCATCGAGCCGCTGGTGACCATCGTTCACTTTGACTGCCCGCTCGGTCTGATAAAAAAGTACGGGTCCTGGCGTGACCGGCGGATGATCAGCTTCTATCTGAATCTCTGCCGGACACTGTTTACAAGGTATAAGGGACTTGTGAAGTACTGGCTTACCTTCAATGAAATCAACATGTTAATGCATGCGCCGTTCATGGCCGCAGGCATTGCGTTTGAAGAAGGGGAAAACCGTGAACAGGTAAAATATACCGCCTCCTATCATGAACTGCTCGCAAGCGCAGCGGCGGTAAAGCTGGCAAAGGAAATTAACCCGGAAAATCAGATCGGCTGTATGATGGCCGGCGGTGATTATTATCCTTATACCTGCAATCCCAATGATGTCCTCAAGGCAAAGCTGGAAGAGCGGAAAAACTATTTCATGATTGATGTGCAGTGCCTTGGCTATTATCCGTCGTATGCGTTGAAGGAACTGGAGCGAAAAGGCATCACCCTGCCGGTTCAGGAAGGGGACCTGGACCTTCTGAAAGAAGGCACGGTTGATTTTGTGAGCTTCTCCTATTATCTGAGCCGCACCGCAAGCGCGGATCCCGCAGTGACCGGCACGACCGGCGGAAATGTGTATGATACACTGGCAAATCCGTATCTTAAAGCAAGCGAGTGGGGCTGGCAGATTGATCCGCTCGGACTCCGCCTGACACTGAATACACTTTATGAGCGTTATCATAAGCCGCTCTTCATTGCGGAAAACGGACTTGGCGCAAATGATATCCCTGATGAAAACGGAGAAATCAATGATGATTACCGGATCGACTATCTGCGTGATCATATTCAGGCCATGAAAGATGCGGTGGAACTCGATGGGGTGAACCTGTTCGGTTATACGATGTGGGGACCGATCGATCTGGTCAGTGCATCAACCGGAGAAATGAAAAAGCGCTACGGCTTCATCTATGTTGACCGTGACAACGCAGGAAACGGCACACTGAAGCGCTTCCGAAAAAAATCATTCGGCTGGTATAAAAAGGTAATTGAAACCAACGGCGAAGACCTCGCATGAAACAAAGGGCTGAAAAAAGCCCTTTTCTGTTATGTCATGCATGTAACACGTATAATATCAGCGTGACAGGAGGATACCGTAATGTTTGAAAGTGTGATGTGGACCTATATGAACGAAGAGAAGGACTGCCTTCAGAATCTGCTGGATCATAAGGAAACAATTCGTACCGCCGCAGAAAACTGCGCAGATCTTCAGGCGCTGTATATCACCGCGCACGGCAGTTCCTATAATGCCGCAGGCGCAGCGGCTGCCTTTATCAGCCGGATTGCGAAGGTAAGAGTATATGCATATACACCTTCTTCGTTCCGGTATAATGCATCGTCCATTCATGCGGAAGACAAAGAACACACGGTCGTGCTCGGCATTTCGCAGACCGGTACGAGCCGCGGTGTGCTTGAGGCGCTGGAATCGGCCGCAGAATTCAAGCGGATCGCGGTAACCAATGAGAAGGACTCGCCGATCGATGCCATGTGTGATCAGACGCTGTATCTTGGCTGCGGCGAAGAAAACAGTAATGCCAAAACCAAGGGCTACAGCGCAACACTTCTGACCCTGATGATCTTCGGGATTGAGCTGGCCGCGGTGAAGGGCGTGATCGGCACGGCGGATATCGCTTCATATTATGAAGAGCTGCAGGCCTGCGTGAATGCGATTCCGGAAGTTATTAATAAAACCGTGAAGTGGTGTGAGATGACCGGCTACGGCACCGGCATGGATAATCTCTATGTCATCGGAAACGGCATGAACTTTGCGACCGCAATGGAAGGGCAGCTCAAGCTGATGGAAACCCAGTGCATCCCGACGATGTTCAATGACATCGTGGAATTCTCGCACGGTATGCACCGAAGCCTGACAGAACATTCCAATGTGATTCTGCTTAACAGCGCAGAAGAACAGGAACTGACCGAACAGACGGTGGACTATCTCCGCCAGAAGGGGATTCCGGCAGTGATGCTGAATGGGACGAGTGAAAAGGAAGGAAGCGATGTGATCAATGTCGGATTCTATCCGCTGACCTCTTCCATCCTGACGATGACGGCTGCCCTTCAGGCCATCTCCGCATTTGTCCCGGAACATAACGGCATGGATCCCAACCGGGATGCGAACAATGACTATACCGACTTTGTGTCTACGCGGGTGAAATAACAGAGAAGAAAAAAATACATGATTGCTCATGTATTTCTGAATCATGGTGAACGGTATCCGTCCGGATTATTTTTTGCCGAACATTTCCATCAGGTCTTTAAAGCTGAGTCCGCCTCCGAGATTGAGCCCGTTGATTGACTCGGTAATCTCATGATATCCCTCTGAGATCTCCTGGGAGGTCTGCTGAACGCTTTCCATCATGTCGTGCAGGTCCCTGAAGAAGGAAATAATGGGAGGAAGGAATTTCACCGCAAGAATAACGATCACCAGCAGGATGAACAGATACCAGACAAGTTTGATATAGCGCCAGGTCTCCGCCCGGCGTTTTTCTTCTACCAGCTCCATAAGCAGCTCCCGGTCGCTCATGTCGGCTGTTTCATTTCGTTTAAGTACATGTTTCTGAATCGGATTCATTCTGATGCCTCCTGTTAACAATTATAGCGATTTTACAGACAGTCGATTTAAAAAGCGGGAATTCCTTATTACACTGAAGGTAAGGACAGGAGTGATTAATCATGGAATACCATCTGACATTTGACCGTCTTCCTTTCACTATGGAAGAATTTAAAGCGCATCCGATGGCTGCCCTGAAACAGCCGGAACATACCGCCGCACTGACCGTTGCGGCACTCTGTCTCTACCCGAAGGATAAGGACACCGCACTGGCGATGCTCGATTTCCTGCGGGGACCGCGACCGCTATCCGTCATGGAAAAGCAGTTCATCAATGACCGGTTCATGGACGGAAAGGACTATATCCCGCGCTCCTATTTTGCGGGGGCAGTACCGGAAAATGACTACACCCCCACACAGCCATATACGATCCGCATGCAGGATTCCCACGCCCCGATCGCGGAAGAGGGGTATAAGATTCTGGATCTGTTCTCCGGCGGCGCAGATCATCCACGCACCGTCACGCTGCGGCTGAAGCCCTCCGCCGGCCAGTGGTTCCTGTGGGATCAGCTGCTGCTTGCGGGCATCCGGGAGCCGAAAAGCAAGGATGCATGGGCATGACGCATGAACTGCGCGGAGTTTGGAATGCATGGTGAGATGTGGTACTATTGCTAAATAGAGCGAACGCAATCGATTATCGGTTATTCAATAACTCTTGACAGGTTAATGCGACACTAATAGTATCGAGTCTGGGGAGGAAATACGTATGAAGTACAGAATTGTTTCCGATTCAACATCCAACCTCCCGGAGCTTCCGGGCGATATTGAGTACAGAACCGTACCACTGAAGATTCTCGCAGACGGGCGGGAATTCGTTGACGAGATCGGTCTTGATGTGGAAGAAATGGTCAATGCGGTGGAACATGCCTCAAAGACCAGCACATCCTGCCCGAACAGCGAAGAATACAAGCAGGCGTATGAAGGCGCAGACTGCGTCTTTGCGGTAACGATCACCAGCGGCCTTTCCGGCAGCTACAATGCGGCAGAACAGGGCGCACGGGAATTTGCGGAGGAACATCCCGACGCAAAGATCCGTGTCATTGATTCCCTGTCGACCGGCGGAGAAATGCATCTGCTCATCGAGAAACTGAAGGAACTGATGGAACAGGGCCTTCCGTTTGAAGAAATCAATGAGAAGATCGATGAATATCATCGGACAACCCAGTTGCTGTTCTCGCTGGAATCCGTCATGAACCTTGCGAAGAACGGACGTCTTCCGGTTGCGGTCGCAAAGATCGCCAACCTTCTGAATATCCGCTTCATCGGAAAGCCGACCCCGGAAGGCACCATCAAGCCGGTGCACAACGTACGCGGTGCACGGAAGAACATTTCCAAGATCGTGGAAGAGATGATCAACATGGGATACAAGGGCGGAAAGGTATGGATCTCGCACTGCCTGAATCTTGAGGCGGCACAGAACCTGAAGAATTCCATCCTGGAGAAATTCCCGGGCGGAATCATCGGAATTGAACCGATGACCGGCCTCTGTTCCTACTACGCAGAGCGGGGCGGAATGATCATCGGCTTTGAAGGAGCGCATAAGTAACAGTTCAAAACGGCCATCTTCGGATGGCTGTTTTCATGCATTCGGAAGAAACTGCGTACTCTTTAAAAAGTTGATGCGCCATTTAGAGTCGTCTGGCAGTAAAATATTTTTACAGGAACGATTCATGACAAGATCAAAGCGCAGAAGTGACAGTCCGATGATGCCGGAAGACGGCAGCCGCAAGGCGGTTCATGCCTACTGGATTCATCAGAAAGTAAATAACGCCAGCTCGGTAACGGGCTATTTTATCCTGCCGTCCTGTATCTGCAGTAACTGCGGAAACTATGTGACCAGCGAGCGGGACCGCTGCCCGAAATGCCGGGCAGTCATGGATGCAGTGCCGAAGAAATAAGCAGATCACTTCCAAACAGCAAATCGAAGTCCGGAAACGGACTTTTCTTTTCGCCTGAATCATGATTATGTATATAATTGTACTTTTTGTGCAATTTATGTGTCGGCTTTCGATTGTGCTTTTTCGAATTTCGCAGTACCCTAATGCATTGTGTGAAGGAGAATAATTACGATGAATCGTTTGTTTAAACTGTGTATGGTCGTATTCCTGTTTCTTGCGGGATGCGGCACAAAAGCACAGAATAAATCGGGTCTTCCGTTCACAAGTGAAGATCCGGAATCCATGCAGTTCCTGGTACGCCAGTATCATGCGGCGAAGAACTTCACGGATTTCATGCCGGTAGTGAAGGAAGGAACACCGGATGCGGACAGCCAGACCGTCGAGTATGG
>JAFOLE010000063.1 GCA_017419465.1 Solobacterium sp.
ATCCGGGCGCTGTACTCGGGCGGCTGTACCGGTCTGATTCTGCGGGCACGTTCCTGGGAACATGCGGAACCGACGATTCTGAAATCGAGTGCCGGCGCATCCGAGTATCTGCCGATCGTGATGAGCGAAGATCCTTCCGCAGTGATCCGTCATGCACGGGAACACGGAATCCGGGCGTATGCGGCGATGCGCAAAGATGCATCCCCGATTTATGAAGCGGATTTTACGGTGCCGGTTCTGATCGCAATCGGCGGTGAGATGCGCGGGCTTTCCGCATCCGTGCTGGATGCCTGTGACGCCAATATCTTCATTCCGTATGCCAATGATTTCCGCAATGCGCTGAATGCGGCGGGTGCCGCTGCCGTACTTGGATTTGAGGTCAACCGGCAGCGCAATTACGCAGGCAGTAAGCTGAAACAGAAAGAAGAATTCTGATATGGAACAGATCGAATCATCCGCCAACGGACGGATCAAGGAATGGGCAAAACTTCTGCAGAAAAAGGAACGGGATAAGACCGGCCGTTTTCTTGCGGAAGGAGATCACCTGATTGAAGAAGCGCTGAGGGAAGGTCTTGTAGAAGTGATCATCTCCGATCATGCGCAGGATTATGCGTTTGAACCGAAGATTCTTGCGCCTTCGCATGTGGTCGCAAAACTGAGTGCCAGTGTATCCGGCGCGCATTCCGTCGCCGTATGCCGGCAGAAGAAGGCGGAACCTTCCGCCATGAACCGGATTCTGATGCTGGACGGCATTCAGGACCCGGGCAATCTCGGAACATTGATCCGCACTGCGGTCAGCTTTCAGTATGATGCCGTCATCTGTTCGGAAAAGACTGTCGATCTTTACAATGACAAGGTGATCCGCAGTACGCAGGGAAGCCTGTTTCATATTCCCGTGCTCCGTACAGATCTGGAAGCCTGTGTCCGGCAGCTACAGGACGAGGGCGTATGCGTCATCGCGACCACGCTGGAAGATGCGGTGCCGCTCAGCAGTCTGAGCCGCCCGGAACGGTATGCCGTGATTCTTGGAAATGAAGGAAGCGGTGTTTCCAGAGTGCTTCAGGACAGCGCAGATGTCCGTGTACGGATCGAAATGGCTGGCTTTGAATCGCTGAACGTGGCAGTTGCGGGCGGCATCATGATGTATGAACTGTCAGAGAAACCTGAGATCGGAGGCAGGCAATGAAGAAACTCATAACAGCGGCCGTCTGTGCCGCGATGCTGGGAGGAATGCTTACCTCTGTTTCAGCGGAAGGAGATGCGGTGCATTGTTCCTTTACGTATCCGGCAATGGATACGTCCAATCCGGAACTTACCGTAATGTATCCCTATGAGGGATCCGATTCGGTTTATGTTTCCGCCTGGCAGGAGGAAACTGTATATCTCAAGACTGCGGTAACTGCAGACGCCGATACGCATATCAGCGCATCCATGGCGCCGCTAAGCGGTGTAAAGCAGAACGATCAGCCATCCGCATCCATCGGACTTCTGAAACCGGTGAGTGCCGGTCTTGGCATGGGAAATGACCCGTATCTGCCGCATGTGAATGCCTATGACCGGATCAGTCCGGAAACGGAAACCGATCTTGCGGCAGGCGAGACAGCTTATTTCTGGATTGAAATTACAGCCGGGCCGGAATCTTCCGGCCGGTATGACGGCGATGTGATCATTCATGCGGATCGTGACTATGCACTGCATGTTGAACTGGTCGTCACGCCGCTGAAACTCTCCCAGCAGGAACTGTCCGTGGATCTCTGGCAGTATCCGTATGCTTCGTTCAGTTACTATGACTCCATCACCGAGCCGTTCAGTGAGCCTCATCTGTCCGCGCTGCGGAAGGAACTGGCGCTGTATAAGCAGGCCGGCGGGAATCATATAACCTGCACGATTACCGATGAGCCGTGGGCGCATCAGACCTACTATGACTGTCCTTCAATGGTGAAGTGGAACATCGACGGAAGCGGAAATCTCTGGTTTGATTTCAGCCGCTTTGATACCTGGGTGGAACTCTGTGAATCCGAAGGACTCACCGGTCCGATCGAGTGTTTCTCCATCCTGCCGTTTGACAATGATCTGACGGTTTACGATGACATGAGCAATCCGCTCCGTGTCGTCCTTACCCCGGGCAGTGAGGAATGGCGCTGGTACTGGGAAACGTTCCTCTATATGTTCACCGGACATCTGAAGGAGAAGGGGTGGCTCGACCGCACGGTCATGTTTGTGGATGAGCGGGGAATCCCGTATTTCCAGACCGCGATCGATCTTGTCCGTTCCGTTCCGGACGGCAGTCAGATCACCTTTGCGGCGGCGGTCAATGTGATTCCAAGAGACACCGCACTGTATGATCAGATCGATTACCTTTCCATTTCCATTGCCTCGGTTCCGGAAAATGACCCGGAATTTGATGCATTTCTTTCCCATCGTGCCGGTCTTGGACTTACGACCACGCTGTACAACTGTTCCACCAATTATCCCAACGCGTTTGCGACGAGTGATCCGTGCGAATCCGTATGGACGATGCAGTATCTTGCCTTACGCGGCTTTGACGGATATCTGCGGTGGGCGCTGAATGCATGGCCGGAAGACCCGCGCTCCTGTTCGGATGCGCCGCACTTTGAGTCGGGCGATACCTTCCTGATCTATCCGGATGAGCGTGCATCTGCCGATCCGGTTCCGGAACCCTCGGTCCGTCTTCGGATGATCACACAGGGGCTGAATGATGCGCGCAAGTACTACGCGCTCACAAAGATTCTGCCGGTCAACGACGCGGAGACCCTGCGTCAGGTATTCCGGAGTCTTGAACGGTACGGCGGCACCTACAACGCCTATGGCGCAATGAGTGCGGTCTCGGATGAGAGCCGCGCATCGATCGCATCACAGACACTGCGGACAGAAGAGGGCATCAGAAAAGCCGCACTGATTGCGGTCACAGCACAGCGCGGCAACAATGGAAATTCTGTTTCCGAAGCCCTGCGGGCATTTCTGACTCAGTACCAGGAATTAGAGTAAAAGTCGTAGCGGAATTTTGTTTCCTTGGGATCGACGGCAGTTTCCTTGACGGAAATATCGTCTACCCGGATCCAGCGGTTTCCTTCGCGGATCTTATGAATAAACTGAACCAGATCATTCTCTTCGCCCTGTGCGAAGATCTCGACCATTCCGTTTTCCATGTTCCGGACGGAACCGGTGAGATTGTATGTCAGGGCCTGTTGCATGCAGAAGGAGCGAAAGCCGACACCCTGGACGCGTCCTTCCACGATCATGTGATATCGCTTCATTGAATGATTTCCTTTTATCTTTGATTACACTATAACATTAACAGAGCCGGAAGGCGGAAAGTGAGGCGGCGATGAAACGTACGCTGATTGCGAATAAAACAAATTTTGACAGGCCGTGGGCGGCGGAATTTCTCGGACAGATCTTCCGTCCCGGAATGCACGTATGTGTCCTGACAACCGAGCATGATGAGGGCTGGGCGAGCAGTTCCGGCGACTGGGAACATCAGTACGGGGAATCCGGGGATTTCCGTTATGACATTGAACGTCCGCTCCGGAATTACGGCATCCGTTCCTTCAGCTGGCTGGATCCCCAGCGTGATGAAGAAGAACAGATCCGCCGGACGATCCGGGACTGTGACGTCACGGTTCTGTTCGGGACAGATCCCTCAGTATGCATGGATGTGCTGGAAGACCATGGACTTACGGATGTGATTCTTGACTCCCCGGGTATTCTGGTCACACTTTCCGAGGTATCCGCGGCAGTTTGCGGCGAATTCGAGAACGAGGCACTGTATGACCGCTCACTGCGGCGGGGCCTTGGCATCATGAACGGTGCGCATCTCTGCATGCATTATGATGAATCGGAAGAACAGCTGCG
Organism: Solobacterium sp.; assembly: GCA_017419465.1. Lineage (GTDB taxonomy): Bacteria > Bacillota_I > Bacilli_A > Erysipelotrichales > Erysipelotrichaceae > Bulleidia. Next base: position 3,877 of record JAFOLE010000063.1, read on the forward strand.
GCGGATGATCCGCCAGCTGGAGATACACGGCGGAAGTCTTCTGGTACTCTCAGAACAGAGCGGGGTATATCTGGAAGACGGTCACATTGAACTGCTGGGAGATGCGTTTATCGCAGATGACAGCGACCTTGAAGAACTGTATTCGTTGTTATGACCGGTTGCGTTTTCCGGTAATTCCGTTATAATTTTCGGTGTTGACAAAGCGTTGAAGAAAAGACAAGTACCTGCGCAATGCGACGACCAAGAGAGGAGATCAGAAGCTGAGAGATCTCTGTCCGAGCGCACAGCGAATTCACTTTTCCAGTGAGACTAATCCTCTCCGGGCGATCCCCGTTACGGATCATAATTAAGGTGTATATGCATTCATGATGCATATAAATCAGGATGGTACCGCGTGATCAGCGTTCCTGGGTTTGACAGGAACGTGTTTTTTTTGGAGGCAAACTATGATTGAGCAGATCGAACAGGTATTACAGGAAGCACTTGCCGCAATC
>JAFOLE010000064.1 GCA_017419465.1 Solobacterium sp.
GTATGAGCCGTATCTTACCGAAATCGGTGCGGTACAGGGCGTAAGCGATGCGGTGCTTGGTTCGATGTGCTGGTGCCCGATCACCAACCTCGATACCGCAGATGAGGCATATGAATGGATGCTGGGAGTGACAAGAGACGGACTGTCCGAAGAAGAACAGGCGATTTCCGATCAGCTGGCAGAAGCCTATGCGGAATATGTAAACAATGCCGGACTCAAAGATGAAAACGGCACGGTACTGACCCTGGAAGAATCTGAAGACGGCATTTATCAGGCAGGCACCTATTACGAATATATGAAGTCGGTCATTGAAACGTCCCTGAACAACTTCCTTGCGGATACGGAATTCCCGTATGAGGCTTCTTCTGGCGGTATGGGCGGCGGAATGCCGGGCGGACACGGAAACGCAGAACGTCCTTCCGGCAATCATGAAGGCGCACCGGACTTCGGCGGACAGTGTCCGGACGGCATGGGACAGAACAATACAGAATCCGGCGAAGTGAATTATGAGGCAATCGATGACATTTCCCGCACTGAGACAAGCGGTTCCGGACTCTCCCTGTCCGGCACGTATGAAACTGCGCAGGATTATATTGATGCGCTGAATGCGAACGGTGAATGGGTCACCTATGATGCGGAAACCAACACCGCGAAGATCACGGATATCGCTTCCTTTGTGAAGGCACTGAAGAATGCCTCCAAGAGCCTCGGCGCATTTGATCAGCTCGATGCCGGACAGGGTGAGAACACGCTGTTTGGATACGGCGACGGAAGCGGCGCACACTTTGACAGCACACTGGCAAATATTCTCTCCGAACTTGGAAATGAATATGCGGACGAATATCTTCAGGACCTGTTGAAAACCGACAGCGCCGGCAATACCGCAGAGACCAGAGTCGATATGTATACACCGCTGTACTACCTGCTGGAAAGCGAAGAAGGATATGAAACAAGTACCGTGGCAAAGTACTGGCGGATCCGCACCGGCCTCAACCAGGGGGACTGCGCACTGTCCACCGAGATGAACCTTGCGCTGGCACTGGAGAATTATGATTCTGTTGAAAGCGTAGACTTCGAAACCGTATGGGGCCAGGGTCATACCCAGGCAGAGCGCACCGGAAACTCCTCGGACAACTTCATCGAGTGGGTGGAAAGCTGCACAAAATAAGCACAGAAACATACAGGTGAATCATTGTTTACCGGCACCCCGCAGGTGCCGGTTTTTCGTATGCAAGCGTATAATAGAACCCATGAAATACGCAGCCGCAGGCAGCGCTGTGATGATTCTGTGCATCACGGCCTCCATTCTGATCATCCGCCGCATCGCAAAACACAGACCGATATCTCTGCCGTTTCGGATCGTTTTGGAACTTCTGTTAAGCCTGTTTCTGGTTATTCTCTGCGGTCTTGGCTATACCGCGGTCTATTACCATGCCCAGGAAGAAGCATTGGACGCCATGAAGTCCACGGATACCGTCACGATGACGGATATGGAACGGGGATGGAAGTTTGACGGTCCGGGAACGGACAGCGCGTTTGTCTTTTATCCCGGCGCCAAAGTACAGTCGGAGGCTTATGCGCCGCTGATGAAAATCCTGGCGGAAGGCGGTCTCGACTGTTATCTGCTGGATCCGCCGCTTCACATCGCGATGCTTGATCCAAACGGCATCGAACGGGCCATGGCGGACGGAAAATATGAATCCTGGTATATCGGCGGTCATTCGCTCGGCGGATTTGCGGCGTCTGTCTGGGCGTCAGGACACCTGGATAAAATCGACGGTGTCATTCTGCTTGGGTCCTATCCGGCAAAGGATCTTCACGGCGTACGGATGTTATCCGTATACGGCAGTGAAGACGGCTGTCTGAACCGGAAGGAGTATGAAGCCAGCCGCCGGTACTGGCCGGAGGATGCGCAGGAATATATCATTACTGGAGGGAATCACGCCGGCTTTGCGCATTACGGCTTTCAGAAGGGAGACGGAGAGGCACTGATTCCGATTTACTTTCAGGAAACGGAAACCGCCTGGCAGATTCTTGAATTCCTGAAGTGAACGGCAAACCATTTCAAAAACCAATGCAGATCCGCACATGCGGATCATTTTTATGTCATGTCAGCGGGTAATACTGAAACTGTAATCAGAAAGAAGGAAACCATATGGGACTGTTTCATAAGGCAAAGAGGGAACCGAAGATCATCCTGCCGAAGGATGCGCGGTGTGATGCCTGCGGGAAGAAGATCCGGCAGGGTGAGAAATTTCTGTATGCGGACGGGAAGCTGTACTGTGAACGGTGTGCCCGCGCGAAGGAAGACTGGGAGTTTCTGGAATTCATGGCGATGATCGAAGATTGATCCATGAAAGTTTCTTACATTCCATGAAAACAGTCGTGATGCATGGCCTGCGAACTTGTATATAATTATTTATATATGGACGAAAACCCGTTTTATCTGAAAATGGGGTTTTCAATGACGACAGATAACGATTCGCGGAGGCACTGGCATATGGCAGATAACATCAAAGGGCTGAAATTCTTTATGGAAGGCAGAGTCAATGAGTGGCTCGCCTATAAGACCGACAAGGAGAAGATCGACGGATTCCTGATCGAAGACGGCGATCACTTTGTCATTGATATCATCGAACAGCCGTTCCACTGTGAAGCCAGCGCGGAAAACGGAGATGCAAAGCTCGAGCTGTATATCCGGAATGAATTCGGTGCCTACATGGAGCCGGACCTTTCGATCGTCATTCACCCGGGAAATGCAAAGCCGGAATTCCGCCGTTCGGGAAAGATCAGCGGCGACGGAATGAAACAGCTTCTGTTATTCATGCGCGCTGCCTCTGTCCTCAAGCGGTACAGTGACCGCTTCGGATTTGCGAAGCTCTACCCGGATTACGACCCTGACCGGGAAGGCATCATCGTCCGCCGCGACGGGGATGAGCCGACCTTCCAGCGGGTGCGCGGAAAGAACCGCCCGCCGCTGGCCGTACGAAACATGGTCGGCAATGTGGAGCTTGCCCGTCCGTATGAAAACGAACTCGTATCTGCCCTCGGCATGGAGCTGTCTGCCTTCGAAGCACGTCTGGAAGAAGCGGAAGACGGCGATACCGAGGCGATGCGTGATATCGCGAATAAATATGTCACAGGTTATGAACCGGAAGAAATTGCGCCGGATCCGAAAAAGGCCTACTTCTGGATGAACCGCCTTGCGGAAGAAGGCGATGCGGATGCGCTGTATCAGGTCGGTCTCTTCTCTGCACGGGGATTCGGCACGCCGCACAGCTTTGAACAGGCGGCCGAACTCATGCATAAAGCCGCCCGGGCAGGGCACCCCAACGCAAAGCAGGCTGCCGCGCAGTATGAGACCATGGCAAAGGATGAGGCCAGGGCAAAGATCAATGATGCCCAGGCCATGGCAGAACTTGCGGCTTCCTATATGGTGCTTGCCGGTTCGCAGGACAAGGACAATGCGGAAGAAGACTATGAAGCCAGCTACCGCTGGGCAGAACAGTCGGTAAAGGCAGGAAACGGCTTTGGATGCTGGGTGCTGGGCCTGTTGTATGAACATGGCCGCGGCGTGGAAAAGAATCTGGAGAGAGCCGCAGAACTGTATGAGCACGGTGCGGATCTCGGCAACCGGGAAGCCCAGAACAACCTGGGTACCTTCCTCATGCAGGGAACGGGTCTGCCGCAGGACAAGCGCAGAGCCTTCTCGCTGTTTCAGTCCGCAGCCGAGCAGGGTTATGGGGTTGCGATGCGCAACCTCGGCAACTGTTATCAGTATGCCTACGGCACCGACGGCAATATGAAGAAAGCCATGGAGTGGTACGAGCGTGCCCTCGATGTGCTGGATGACCCGGAGCTCGCGCAGAAAGTACAGCTCTTCCGGCAGATGGAAGAAGTGGATCCCGACTGGGGCAAGGACTATCCGGAACGCATTGATACGCCGAAGGAAGAGAAGCTCGACAGCCCGCTCAAGGAAGCACTGCGCGCCCAGGGAAGACCCTATGATGATGAAGCGATAAACAACCTCTCCGTGGAAGAGGTCTTTGAACTGCTCGGCACGGTAGAACATGAATATGAACAGTATGCCGCCGCAAGCGAGCTGACCGCCGGAACACCGGAGGCAGTAACGGCAGACCTGCCGGAAGTACCTGAAACACCGGAAGCACCGGCCGCAGAAACTCCGGTGATGCCCGAAGAACGTCCGGCTGAACCGGAAGAGACACCGGTACCGGAGGCAGCGCCCGTCCGTGAAGAAGCACCGGTGCCGCCGGAACTGTCCGACGTCATGAATGATCTCTTTGGGATGGATGAACCCGAAATTGAAGAAGGCAGCGATGTACCGGAAGTGCCGGTTGCGGAAGCTGTGACCGAAGTGCCGGAGACTGAGATTGATGAACCGGAGATGCCGGAACTGCCGGCGGAGCCGGTGGTCGAAGAACCGGAATCTGCGGCGGAAGATGATCTGCCGGAGGCTGTGAACCTTCCGGAAGAAGCGATTCCTGCGGAAGCGGTTGATGAACCGGATATTTCCGAGATTTTCGCAGAGCCGGTCGCAGAGGCAGCGTTCCCGGATTCGCTGGAACTGACCAGAGCGATGAATGACTTTGGCGTCCTGGAACCGGAGAGCGCCGCACCGGCAGAAGAAAGCGCACCGGTCGCTGAAGAAGAGCCGGAGGAAGAAGTTGAATTCCGGGAGCGGATCTATGACACCGATGTCATGGCACGGAAAATCCGCAATCCGAAGTACCGGCTTACCTATTCGGAAGGCAGAAACAGCGGAAATGAACGGTACCGCATTTCCATTCCGGATGGGTTCAAGGTGGAACCGCATGCGGAAGGAAGAGACTTTATTGCCTGGCTGCCGGGCGAAAACAATGCGGACTACAACAGCTCCCGCATTACCTTCTATGCCGGCGCAGAAGCCGGAAAGAACCGGATCGATACCCGTCTGTTAACGCCGCAGATCTGCGCATTACTGACAGAGTCCAATTACTGGCAGGCCGACGCGCTGCGTCTGCTTGCGGAGAAGAACCGCCTGATCGTTCTGAATAAGGAACATCCGGCCGGATCCATTATCGCCGGCTATAACGAAGGCAACTTCATGTACAACATCAGTATCGTCATGCCGGGTTATATCAAGACCATGCGTGCACAGGTGCTCGGCGCAGAAGAGGAAGACATTCCTTCCTGCGACCGGATGGTGCTCGAATGGGTCCGCACGATGACATCCGCGGAGGACTTTGAAGAGACAAGGGCACTCAATGATTCCTATTTCAGCAATCAGCCGCTGACGGCCCGTCTTGCGTCCGAGTGGAAGGAAACCTGCGATCTGCGCTATACGGTGATTGAACGCAGCTGCCGCGATAACGTGGACCTTGCAAGACAGCGTTACGCCAAGGGCGCATACGGTGTGGATGGCGAAGCGGAGTTCCGGGCAGACCTGCAGGAATACCTAGATACCTGGGCGAAGGACTACGGTAATTTCCTGGAGTCCGGCGTCTCTGCCATCAAAACGCTTAAAACACGGAACCCGGATAGTCCTGCCCTGACAAAACTGCTTGAGACATTCCGTCCTGCCGTAAACGGCATTTCGGAACGGAGTGAAACCGTCACCGGCATCGATGATGTGGTCCGTGCGGCCGTTCCGTATATGAACGACATTCGGGCACAGTTTGCGGAACTCGACAAGCAGCCGGACGAAGAAAAGGAAGTGATTCCGACATACCGTGAGCTGACCTATCACGAAAACCATGAATTCACACTGGGCGGTCTTACCGGACTGTTGCCGGACCGGATGATTACCTTTGACCAGGCACCGGAATCCGATGTCAACGATCCGGAATTCCTGACCAAACTCCATGGCATCTACACGCTTGCGGCAATTCCTTCCGATTATCACGGCGGCTTCAACCGTTACACCGAAGGCCGCTTCTGCGTGAATATCGGAATCCCGGTACGGAACTCCGGCTTCGGTGTGCTGTTTGAAAACGGCACAGAAGCGGATGTACAGAGCCAGCTGGTTCAGTTCCTGACCGCAAATCTCAAACGAAACAACAAGTTCAATGAACACTACCCGGTGGAGTACGTATGCGGCGGTAAGGATTATGCCGTCGTTGCGGCACAGATCTCGGGAAATACCGATCCGGACGCATCCGGCGCATCCTTTGTATTCCTGGTGCTTGACCAGGATGACCTCTATCAGGGAAATATCTATTTCCACAGTGAGGGAAATGATGAACAGTTCCGTGAAGCGGCATACAACTGGCTGGAGACATTTGTAAGAAACAGCACAGAAACCGCACAGCCGATCAGCACAGAATCGGAAAAACCGCACATTGACGCAAAACCGGAAACCCGGGGAGACATTGAAAAGAAATTCCGGGAAGACCGTCTGCGTAATGCGCTGAAACAGGAATGGAAGTGGATCTCGCTTCACGGCAAGGAGATTGCGCGCAATCCGCAGATCAATGTGGAAGATGCACTCTTCGTCTTTACCGGAGCCGCAGGTCTTGCGGACTTCCCGGAAATCCTCAACCGTCTTGAGGCAAAGGGCGGTATCCGCAGAAATCTCGTGACCGGTCGGACTGACTACCTGGTATGTAACCCGGCAGAGGCGGGAGAGACAAAGATCGCTGCCGCAAGAGAACTGAAACAGAAGGGCAGCGAGATGAAGATCATTCTGTTGAATGACCTGCGCAAAGCGCTGGGAATGGAAGAAGTGGATCTTCGCAGACAGCTTGAAGAACTGACCGGCACAGAGATTGAACCGGAGGTCAGACTTGAAGATATTGAACCGGAAGAGGAAACCAGTCCCGCCGGAGTCGATGAAGTGATGAGTGACATGGGCGACTCGGATGATCTGGTCAGAGATTTCCTGGAAGAAAAGCTGGAAGACACCGCAGAACCGACAGCGGAAGAACCCGCTGCGGAAGCAGAGACACCGGAAACAATCGCAGCGCATCTGTTTGAAGATCTTCCGATGGATGTTCTGGAAGACCGTGATCCAGCATTTGATACGCTTGGTTTCAACATAACTGCGATGGAAACCGCAATTCATGAATTCACCGAATCCAATCAGGAACCCGCAGAACGTGAACTGCCGGAACCGGAAGCGGAAACCCCTGCAGAACCGGAACCGGTCAAAGAAGAACCGGCTGAAGCAGAGGAAGAAGCGGAGGCTGAACCGGAACCCGTATCGGAAGAAGTGACAGAAGAAGCGGCATCCGAATTGGAAGAACAGAAGTCCGAAGAACCGGATACGGAAACTGAAGAAACAGAAACTACGGAGACAACAGAGGAAGAATCCGCCGAACCGGAGACACAGCCGGAGTCAGCTGAAGAAGTGCCGGAAGAACCGGTGAAAGAAGTAACAGAAGAACCAACGGACGATGCGGAAACCGAAGTGCATGACGACAGGGATTCCAGTGACTCAGAAGCGGAACCGGAAGAAACGGAAGCTGCCGATGAGGAGCCGGAAGAGACAGATGCGGAACATTCCGAAGAACCCGAAGAAACCGAACCGGAATCCGAAGAACCGGAGGCTGAACAGCCGAAGGAAGCGGAAGAAGATAAATCCGAAGCGGAAGCTCCGGCAGAAGAAACAGAAAAAGAACCGGAAGAACCTGCACAGCCGGAGGAAGATCCTGCGGTGAAGGCGTATACCGCTGAGGCATTATCGTATCTGGATAAGAAGGATGCGGAGCTGAAATCGTTCCGGGAAGACTGGGACAACTTCAGTTCAACCGTTGCCCGTACTTTGTTGTTAAAGATTCAGAATGGAATCAAACCGAAGGTCAATGAAGGCGAGGATGGGGATAAGAACTTATCCTTTGACTCGGATACGTCCGAGGCGGATGAGTTTGTGGATTCCATTCCGGAAAAGGTAGACCGAAAGCTGGAAAAACTGTCGGATGGAATCCGGGAGTTCAACACCAGGCTCGAAGGCTTTGAATCCGGAGGCCTTGAGGAAATGGCGTTCCTGAAACTGTGCCGTTCCTTTACCGCATTCAAGGAAGCCGGACGGAATCTGTCCCTGAAGTTCACAAGCCGGGATATCTCCTATCCGCTGAGTGAAGAAGTTGAGGCGATCGGCACAAAGTGGGAAGAGATCTACCACGAAAATCAGGAGAAGCTCGAAGCCTTTGAAAAGGAAGAGGCAGAGAAGGCACCGGCAGAACCGGAGAAACCTTCCGAGCCGGAAGTGCTGGAGCTGAAGCCGGCCGACGATGTAACACCCGCGGTACCGGTAAGCCGTGCACTGCCGGGCGGCGATGAGGATACGTCGATGCTGACACGAACGACCGTGCACAAGCAGATTGAAGCACTGCTTGCGCAGGATTCGGAAGATGAGGAAGACGATGCGGAAGAACCGGAGGGAAAATCCGGAAATAAAGTTGTTCTGATCCTTCTGGCAGTTGTGGTCCTTGCCTGCATCGGTGTTGCGGTGTACTGGTTTGTGACAAACTATCTGCCGGCGCATCAGGGAACCTCTGCACTGGAGTCTGAGGGCACCGTGCTTGTACAGGCCGTATCGGATCTTTACCGCATGATTCTCTGAGCCCATTTTGAACCATATGTAAAACAACCCGCAGGATGCATTCTGCGGGTTTTGTATTGGACACAAAAAAACAGAGGCATGCCTCTGTCAATACCGCAATCAGTCCAGGATGGAATGCCGTTTCGGATCCAGGATATCTTCATTTCCGCCCGGAACCTGTTTTCCACTGTTCCTGTGCTGATTGTTTCCGGTCTGTAAACCGCCGTTTTCGGCCGGCTGGTCCGTGCCGCCGGACAGCTTGTCGAGTACAGCGTCCAGCACGTTCTTCTTTTCTTCCATACACTGTTCTCCTGTCATACTACCAATACTATATACGTCAGAGCGGATTACTGTCCATGAAGAGGGTATGCATGCGTGCACCGGAGACGGTATGATTAATCTGACAGAAACTTATATGACAAAGCACTCACGAACACAGCCGAATCAGAGTATCCGCCGGGCAGCGATTGTTTCGCTGGTCATGCTTTTTCTGTTGTGTGCGCTGGTGTTATGGGAACGGTACGGCAGTTACTGGAAGCGCTCCTCCGAGCTGCTTACGGTAACTACGGAACCGGTGCCGCAGGAGTATACCGTACCGGCGTCTCATCAGGGAACGGTGATTACCATTAACTATCCGTCCAAAGATTATCTGACCAATGAAGAAATCACCAAGCCGGCATTTGTATATCTGCCGTACGGCTATGATGAATCCGTGCAGTATGATGTGCTCTATCTGATGCACGGATGGATGATGCGGGCACAGGACTACCTGCAGGACTCCTCCGGCATAAAACAGCTCTTTGATCATCTGATTGAAGACGGCAGAATCAGACCGTTTATTGCGGTCTGTCTGACCTTTGACAGGGACAATGAGCCGCAGACCTATGAGCGCTCGGTGGAAGAGCTTGCCCTGTTTCAGTATGAACTGCGGGAATATGCCATGCCGTATCTGGAGGAGAAGTTAAGTACCTACGCAGAAAACACTTCGATCAAAGGACTGCGGGCATCACGGGACCATCGTGCCTTCGGCGGCTTCTCCATGGGTGCGGTAACCACCTGGCACCAGTTTCTTTTCAATCTGGATCTGATCCGCAGCTTTATCCCGATGAGCTGCGATTCCTGGATCCGCGGATCCAACGGCGGATTACAGAAGCCGGAGTTAACGGTGCACTCGCTGGTAACGGCGGTTCATAACCAGCGGTATCACCTGAATGACTATTTCATCTATGCCTGTGCCGGCAAAGGAGATCCGATGTTCAAGAACATCGATACCCAGGTACAGGAAATGAAGCGGCGGCAGGAGTTCTGTGCGGAGAATATGATTTATGCCATAAAAGAAGACGGTCTTCATGATATGAATACCGTCCGGGAATATTTCTATAATGCACTGCCGCATATTTTTCCGAAGGAAGGATAAGACCGTTTCAGACACCGTTGTTCAGAATGGAAGAGGCACGTGCATAGATCTCCGCAATCTGTTCAGGGCTTTCCTTAAATCCGCGGCGCAGCCATGTCTGCAGGATCATCCACAGGCCGCAAAGAATCCGGGCCGCATCGCGACTTCGATCTTCGATGGATATACCGCAGCGCGCGGATATGATCCGGCAGTGTAAGCACCAGTATAGATGTATAGATACCCGCAGGGTTTTCCTGCGGGTATTTTTGGCTTCTCATCAGTTTCGGTTCTTATGGATCGCATTAGCGGGGCAGACAGATTCACACTTCCCGCAGCCGATGCAGTTTTCCTGAATGATTGCGGAGATATCCGTAATGATGATGGCATCCGCCGGACAGGTGCGCCGGCATCGGCCGCAGGCAACACATGCGCCGGGATTGACGATGTATGGAATCAGGGATGAATGTACCGGCTGTATATTATCGTTCCTCATACATTTACTATAGGAGAATCCGGTCCGCAATCCAAGGAGAGGAACGATTCCGGTGAAATACTAAAAATCTGTTCAGAACATGCATACTGTCTTTTGACAAAGCCGTTCCGTGCAATGATAATTTGCATGTGAAAACAACGTAGCCGAAACAATCCGTCATTGTTGAACCGGAAATCCGGGGTTCTGCCCGGAGGTTTTTCGCTGCGTGAATACGGAGGAGCAGTCATGAAACTGATCTTCCGGTATCTGAAGAAGTACGCCGGTGCGGTGGTGCTGGTGATCTTCATCAAGCTGATCGGCACAATGTCCGAGCTGTTACTGCCGTATATTCTTGAACATATCATTGATGACATCGTGCCTCTCAATGACCTGAAGCGGGTACTGTTCTGGGGCGTGATGATGTTTGCGGTAGCCATCTTCTGCCGTGCCTTTAATGTGCTTGCCAATACAAGGGCCATAAACAATGCACATCAGATCAGCTATGAAGTGCGTCAGAGCCTGTTTGAAA
>JAFOLE010000065.1 GCA_017419465.1 Solobacterium sp.
CGAACAAGGAAGCGTATGCGCTGCTCGCTCAGATGGGCATGCCGTTCGCGAAGAAGGAGGCTTAATTTATGGCAAAGACATCACAGAAGGTCAGACAGAGCCGTCCTGCTAAGTTCTCCACTCGGGAGTACACACGCTGCGAGCGCTGCGGTCGTCCGCATTCCGTATTAAGAAAGTACAAGGTTTGCCGTATCTGCTTCAGAGAGCTGGCTTATCAGGGCCAGATCCCGGGCGTCAAGAAGGCAAGCTGGTAAGGATTGGAGGAGATTGAACTATGAACATGACAGATCCTATCGCCGATATGCTTACCAGAATCCGCAACGGTATGCAGGCAAAAATGGAAACCGTTGACGTTGCCCCGGTATCCAAGGTAAAAGTTGAAATCGCACGTATCCTCAAGGAAGAGGGTTACATTGCGAAGTATGAAGTCAGCGGAGAAGGCATCCAGAAGAAGATGACCGTCACGCTGAAGTACAGCGCTGACAAGCGCCCTGTAATCACAGGTATCAAGCGTATTTCCAAGCCGGGCCTCCGTGTCTACACGAAGGGCGACAATGTTCCGAAGGTTCTCAACGGACTCGGAATCGCAATCATCTCCACATCCAACGGAATGATGACAGACAAGGAAGCACGCAAACAGCACGCAGGCGGCGAAGTTGTCGCTTACGTCTGGTAATACGTAAGGAAAGGAAAACGAAATGTCACGTATCGGTAATAAGCTGATTACCATTCCTGCAGGCGTCGAAGTTACCGTCGCTGAAGGGAATGAGGTGACGGTGAAAGGTCCTAAGGGAACGCTCGTAAGAAAGTTCTCCCCGCTCATGGGTATTGAAGTTAAGGACGGAACCGTTACAGTCACCCGTCCTAACGAGGACAAGCACACCAAACAGCTCCACGGCACAACACGTGCCCTCATCGCAACCATGATCGAAGGCTGCGAAAAGAACTACACAAAGATTCTGCAGATCGTCGGTATCGGTTACCGTGCTGCGATCTCCGGCAACAAGCTCACAATGAACCTGGGCTTCTCCCATCCGATTGAGATGGAGATCCCGTCTGACGTCAAGGTTGAATGCCCGGATGCAAATACCATTACGGTTACCGGCATCGACAAACAGCGCGTCGGTGAGTTTGCGGCAAATGTAAGAGCGAAGCGTAAGCCGGAACCTTACGGAGGAAAGGGTGTCCGTTACAAGGACGAGCATATCCGTCGTAAGGAAGGTAAGACCGCTGCTGCGAAGAAGTAATGGGAAGGAGAGAGTACAATGCTGAAAAAGACAAGAAAAAATGAAGAGCGTCTGCGCAGACATAAGCGTGTACGCCGGGTTGTCAGCGGAACTCCCGACTGCCCGAGACTGAACGTCTTCCGTTCCAACAAGCAGATCTACGCACAGATCATCGATGACACAACCGGTAAGACACTGGCTGCGTCCAGCTCTGTCGTACTGAAGCTTGAGCAGGGCGGAAACATTGAAGCAGCGAAGAAGGTCGGTGCCGACATCGCTGAAAAATGCAAAGCACTCAATATCGAATCCGTCCGGTTTGACCGCGGCGGCTATGTCTATCACGGAAGAGTCCAGGCGCTGGCTGATGCAGCCCGCGAAGCAGGACTGAAGTTCTAAGGGAAGGAGAATACAATGGCTAACGAAGGAAGAAAACCGTTCAGAAAACCTCGCGAACCGAAAGAGTTCGATGATGTAGTAGTCTCCATTAACCGCGTTTCCAAAACCGTGAAGGGCGGACGCCGTATGCGTTTCTCGGCTCTCGTTGTGGTCGGTGATCACAAGGGCCGTATCGGATTCGGCATGGGGAAGGCAGCAGAAGTTCCTGATGCAATCAAGAAGGCTAACGAAGCTGCAGTTAAAAATGTATTCCGTGTACAGCTTGTTAAGAACAACAAGGAAGCAGGCGCAAACAACCTCACTGTTCCTTCCGATGCAATCGGAAAGCACGGTGCAACATCTGTTGTCCTGAAGCCTGCCGCTCCTGGTACCGGAGTTATCGCCGGCGGCGCAGTTCGTTCGATTCTCGAACTCGCAGGCGTTACCGATGTCCTGTCCAAGGTAATCGGCAGCCGCACAAGCGTCAATATCGTTTATGCGACAATTGATGCGCTGGCTAAGATGCGTACCGTTGACGATGTCGCGAAGCTTCGTGACAAGAAAGTCAGCGAGATTCGCTAAGGAGGGGTATCTCGATGAAACTGAATGAATTGAAAGCGACTGAAGGAGCCCGCTTCGTATCCAAGCGCATTGGCCGCGGCCAGGGTTCCGGAAACGGAAAGACTTCCGGCAAGGGTCAGAAGGGTCAGAATTCGAGAAGCGGCGGAGGTGTCGCAATCGGATTTGAAGGCGGACAGACACCTGCATTCAAGCGTTTCCCGAAGCGCGGATTCACCAACATGAACCGCAAGGAATATGCAATCGTCAACGTTGAGGATCTCAACAAGTTCGACGAGGGTGTCACAGTTGACTTCGAAGCTCTGAAGGCTGCCGGTCTTGTCAAGAAGCAGCTTGACGGCGTTAAGGTCCTCGGAAGAGGCGCGCTCGAGAAGAAGCTCACTGTCAAGGCAGCGAAGTTCTCCGAATCGGCTAAGAAGGCAATCGAAGCAGCAGGCGGAACAGCCGAGGTGCTGTAATCATGATGCATACGTTCGCCAGCATGTTCAAAAACAAGGAGATCCGCAAAAAGATTCTCTTCACACTGGCCATGCTGCTGATCTATCGCATCGGCTCCGCAATCCCGGTTCCGGGTGTGGATGCCGCCAAACTCTCTGCGCAGATTGCAGATAACTCCATTCTCAGCATGATGAATCTGCTCGGAGGCGGCGCCTTCGAACGGATGAGCGTGTTTGCGCTTGGTGTTACGCCGTACATTACCTCAAGCATTATCATCCAGCTCCTGAGCATGGATGTAATTCCGGCCCTGACCGAGATGGCAAAATCCGGTCAGACCGGAAGAACGAAGATGGACCGCATCACGCGGTACTTCGCAGTCGTTCTTGCATTTGTACAGTCGATCTCACTGGTTTATGCCTTTGACCGGCAGTACAACATCCTCGCATCTTCCGGGCTTTCCACCTATCTGTTCACCGCTACGATCCTTACAGCGGGAACACAGTTCCTGATCTGGCTGGGCGACCGTATCAGCATGTTCGGAATCGGCAACGGTATCTCGATCATTATCTTCGCGGGTATCGTTTCCAACATGCCGGCACAGTTCGTACAGGTATGGAATATCTCGGTAGGCGGCGCGGAAGCGGGCGCGATGTTCAGCGGTGTGCTGCAGTTCCTGCTGTACTGCATCCTGTACTTTGCAATTATCGTAGGTGTCATTATCATGGAAACCGCGGTCCGCAAGATCCCGATCCAGTACACCTCAAGCTCGAATACACGGGGAAGCGGAGATATGACGTATCTTCCGTTTAAAATCAACTCCGCATCTGTTATTCCGGTTATCTTCGCGTCATCGATCATGACGGCGCCGCAGATCATCCTGAGTTTCATCAACCAGGATGCATACCAGAAGGTCAGTAACTTCCTGAGTGTGCAGAAGCCGGTCGGACTGATTATCTACGCAGTCCTGACCTTCCTCTTCACATTCTTCTATACCGATCTTCAGGTTGATCCGGACAAGATCGCGGAAAATCTCGGAAAATCCGGCGCGTACATCCCGGGCATCCGTCCCGGTACGGAAACCAGAACCTATCTCAGAAAGGTTCTCAACCGGATTACCGTTCTCGGTGCAACAGCCCTGACTGTTATCGCTGTTATTCCGTATCTCCTGCCGATGCTGATTACATCGCTTCCGAGCAGTATGGCTCTCGGCGGAACCGGAATCATCATCGTTGTTGGTGTGGCTATGGAAACTGTGTCGCAGCTGAAAGGTCAGTTAACTCAGAAACAGTATCACGGATTCCTGAAATAAAAAGAGAGAGGAAAACATGAACATTCTGATTATGGGTCCTGCAGGTGCAGGAAAGGGCACGATGTCCGATCTGATTATCAGGGAGTTTGATATCCCGCACATTTCGACCGGAGATATGCTGAGAGAGAACGTTCGAAACAACACAGAGCTCGGTCAGAAGGCCAAGGAGTTTATGAACACCGGCCGCCTGGTACCGGACGAGCTGATCAACGCCATGGTTGAACAGCGTCTGCTCGAGCCTGACTGCCAGAAAGGGTATCTGCTTGACGGATTCCCCCGTACACTCGTACAGGCAAAGGCATTTGAGGAGATGGCCGACCGCATCGGAAAACCGGTGGAGTCGGTTCTCGCGCTCGAAGTAGCATTTGATACATTGGTCGACCGCATCACCGGCAGACGGATCTGCCCGAAATGCGGTGCGATCTACCATGTTCGCAACAAGCCCAGTAAGACAGAAGGCATCTGCGATGAATGCGGCGGTGAGCTGCAGCAGCGCAAGGATGACACTGTCGAACAGCTGAAGGTCCGCATGGAAGAATATGAGGCAAAGACCGCTCCGATCATCGGCTATTTTGAGCCGAAGGGAGTCGTCTCGCACATTGATGCATCCAAAAATGCGGAAGAAACCTTTGCGCAGGTAAAAGAGGCATTAGGAAAGGTTGCATAAACAGTACGGTGCGGGTATGATGGATGTCGTGCCTGCACCGGGTACTGTTATTAAATCCAGAAAGAGAGATTGAATGGGAAAACAGGACGTCATTGAAATGGACGGAGTTGTTGAAGAAACACTTCCTAACGCCAACTTTAAGGTGAAGCTTCAGAATGGCATGGAGATCCGTGCCCACGTTGCTGGTAAAATCCGTATGAACTACATTCGCATTTTACCGGGAGACCGGGTCACCGTTGAAATTTCACCCTATGACTTAACACGTGGGCGTATTACCTACAGACACAAGTGAATTTAAGGAGGTACTTATCATGAAAGTAAGACCGTCAGTTAAACCGATTTGCGACAAGTGCAGAGTGATTAAGCGCAAGGGTGTAGTAATGGTCATCTGCGAAAACCCTAAGCACAAGCAGAGACAGGGTTAATCAGGAGGAGAGAAAACACATATGGCACGTTTTGCTGGTGTGGATATTCCGAACAATAAGCGTATCGTAATATCCCTTACCTATATTTATGGAATCGGTCCGTCGACCGCTTCCAGGATCCTCAAGGAATGCGGGATCAGTGAAGACATCCGTACAAAGGATCTGACAACGGAGCAGGAAACTGCAATCCGTCAGCAGATTGACGCTATCAAGACCGAAGGTGATCTGCGTCGTGAGCGCGCACTGAACGTCAAGCGTCTGATGGAAATCGGATGCTACAGAGGCATGCGTCACCGTCGCGGACTGCCTGTCAGAGGACAGCGCACCCGTACAAATGCCCGTACACGTAAAGGACCGCGTCGTACTGTCGCGAACAAGAAGAAGTAAGGGGGTCGGAATAAGCAATGGCTAAGAATACAAAGAAGACTGCGAAGACCGTCCGTAAAAAGAAGATCAAGCGCAATATATCGAAGGGTGTTGCACACATCCATTCCACATTTAACAACACAATCGTTTCCATCGCTGATGAAAACGGAAATGTTATTTCCTGGAGTTCTGCAGGTGCTCTTGGTTACAAGGGCAGCCGTAAGAGCACTCCGTATGTAGCTCAGCTGTGTGCTGAGGCAGCCGGTAAGGCAGCTGTTCAGCAGGGACTTCAGACGGTTGAAGTAAACGTCAAGGGTCCGGGTCCCGGACGTGAAGCAGCAGTTCGTGCACTTGCTGTAGCGGGACTTGGAATCACTGCAATCAATGATGTTACTCCGATTCCGCACAACGGATGCCGCCCGCCGAAGAGGCCGCGTGGTTAATTGCACGATAGGAGGATAACTGATGCAGAAATTTGAACGCGCCGAGTTTGAAGTCGCTGAATACGTAGAATCAGAGAACTATGGAAAGTTTATCCTGTCTCCGCTTGAGAGAGGATATGGAACTACAATCGGGAATGCACTGCGCAGAGTCCTGCTGTCCTCCCTGCCGGGAGCCGCGATCTTCGCCATCAAGGTAGATGGTGTCTATCACGAGTTCACCACCATTCCGGGGGTTCGTGAAGATGTATCCATGATCATCCTGCAGCTCAAGCAGCTGATCATGAAGATTGAAGACGACGAGGTTTATACCCTGCAGATTTCTGCGAAAGGTCCGTGCACTGTTACTGCCGGCGATATTATCTGCCCGGCTCAGGTAGAAGTGCTGAACAAAGATCTCGAGATTGCGCATCTGGAAAAGGGTGCCGTTCTGGAGATGGAACTGAAGGCGAACAACGGCCGCGGTTATGTCGGTGCTGATCAGAACAAGCACAGCCGGGGATCCCATGGTATCGGAACAGTCTTCACTGATTCGATCTATACTCCGGTTACCCGTGTTGCGTATGCATCGGAGCCGACCCGTGTCGGACAGGATACCAAATATGATGAGCTGACGATGGAAATCTGGACAGACGGTTCCGTCAACCCGCAGAAGGCACTTGCGACTGCGGCGAAGATCCTGATTGATCATCTCGACATCATTGCCGGTATCAATGAAGATGTTCTCTCCATGGAAAATGTCATTAATGAAGGAAGCACGGAAGTTTCCAGCAAGGGACAGCAGCTGATGATCGAAGATCTCGATCTCTCTGTCCGCTCCTACAACTGCCTGAAGCGTGCCGGCATCCAGACTGTGGAAGAGCTCACACAAAAAACCGAGGATGAGATGATGAAAGTCCGTAACCTCGGAAAGAAATCACTGAAAGAGGTAAAGGACAAGCTCACTGAACTCGATCTGAGCTTCCGGTCCTTCGACTAATTGGGAGGAAGACAAACATGTGGAATCGTAAATTCGGCAGAACTGCGGATCACCGCAAGGCAATGCTGAGAAACCTCGCCACTTCCGTCATCATGCACGGAAAGGTTGAGACAACCTACGCTAAGGCGATGGATATGCGTTCTGTTGTTGACGAGCTGATCACGCTCGGCAAGAAGGGCGATCTCGCTGCTCGCAGACAGGCAGCTTCCTTCATCCGCGATGTATACGCTGATGAGAAGACACGCCAGACTGTTCTGCAGAAGCTTTTTGATGAAGTTGCGCCGAAGTATGCTGACCGCAACGGCGGATACACACGTGTCACAAAGACAGGTGTTCGCCGCGGCGATGCTGCTCCGATGGCTACCATCGAGCTTGTATAAGCAGTAAATCATCACAAAACCGCAGTTGAAGCACTGCGGTTTTTTTGTGAAAACAGTGGAGTATCGGCGTTCGGAACGTATAATAAAATGTAACAGGAGCCGGAGGGCTCGAAGAGGAGAATAACCATGGAAAAAGAAGTAGCTGTAAAGGTTGCACTTTCGGATGAAGAACTCAACACCATTTCCGGCGGAAGTGTTGTGACAAAACAGATTGTCCTTGACGGAAAGGCAACGCTGGTTTCAATCGGAATCAACGCCTCCGTTGCCGGTAAAAACAAGGAAGGCGGAAACGAGGATATCTTAGGCGGTTCGCCGGGCACCATCCTCTGATCAGCTGAACACCCATTGTGTATGAAAGCGGTCATTGACCGCTTTTCTTATAGCCTTAAGTACGATAAATCGTATTATAATATTGTGCAGATGATTGGATTCGTTCGATACAGTGCAGTATGGTTCAGACAGAAAGGATCTGTGTTTTTCATATGATTTACGGATATGCCCGAGTATCCAGTCTGGACCAGAATGAAGAACGTCAGATCATCGCACTGACCGCACAGGGTGTCGAACGGAATGCAATCTATGTAGACAAGAAGTCCGGAGCCACCTTTGAGCGGCCGCAGTACCGCAGACTGATGCGGAGACTGCGGGAAGGCGATGTAATCTACGTTCTGAGCATTGACCGGCTGGGACGCAACTACGAGGAGATCCAGGAACAGTGGCGCTATATCACGAAACAGAAGAAGGCTGATATCGTGGTAATTGATATGCCGCTGCTGGATACCCGCAAAGGCAAAGATCTGATCGGCACGTTTCTGAGCGATGTTGTACTGCAGTTACTGTCCTTTGTGGCGGAAACGGAACGAAACAACATCCGGGAGCGTCAGGCGGAAGGAATCGCCGCCGCAAAAGCAAGAGGAGTGAAGTTCGGCCGTCCGTCCAGGGCGCTTCCTCCGGAATTCGAAGACTATGCAGGACGGGTCATCCGGAAGGAGATGTCACTGCGGAGCGCAGCACGCGCCTGCGGTATGGCACCGAGTTCCTTTTCCAGTCATCTGAATAAAAAACTTTCCGACTGTTCGGAAAGTGTACTTATCTGAACAGTTCTGCCAGGCATAAAAAAAGAAGATTCAGCTTTTTGATCAGCGTAATCTTCTGTGTTTTTCATAGTGTCCGGACCTTGAATGTAAGGTACTTTAGCGTTAGAATCTGTTTGAGGTCTCTGATCGATAAGGTACACTTTTCGGTGTAACATCATCCTCTTCAAAGACCTGATTATGCCGGATTACTCCTCTACAGATCCGGCTCCGTGCATGATGAGGCTGCGGGTTCCTGATGCCCGTGACCTCTCTTTTTTCTTGCGGTGATGCGGAAAATTGGGTATTGTGAGCACAGAAAACAGGAAATCGCATGAAAATCAGAGACGTCATTCAGAAAATCAAAGACTATCACTATGGATATGTGCCGGGAGAAACCGGTTCCGTCAGGATTGATGACCGGTTAAGCAGAGACCGGATTCTTTACGGGGACGCGGAGAAAGAATGCACGGGAATTGTGACGACCTGCTGGGCAAATATGGATGTGATCCGGGAAGCCGGAAAACGCGGCGCAAATCTGATCATCTGTCATGAGGCACTGTTCTGGAATCATGGCGATCATACGGAATGGCTGCGGATCCAGCAGAACCGTACCTTTTCCGCAAAGACCGCGCTTCTGGATCAGTACGGCATCACCGTCTGGCG
>JAFOLE010000066.1 GCA_017419465.1 Solobacterium sp.
AACGGAGACTTATAATGAAAACAGAGATAAATCTATCGGAGGATAATGATGGATAAGAACATTAAAATCTGCATCATCGGCGGAGGCCCCGCCGGACTTTCCGCAGGCATGTATCTCGAGAAGAAGGGTTATGAAAACTACACCATTCTCGAGAGAAATGACCATGTCGGAGGCAAGTGCCACAGCCCGCACTATAACGGACGCCGTTATGAAATGGGCGCAATCATGGGTGTTCCTTCTTACTATGCAGTTCACGACGTTGAGGAATTCTGCGGCATTACCCATGACGGACCTCAGCTGAACCGTAATTATAAAGACCGCAGCGGAAACGTCATTGAACCGTTTGAACCGAAAAAGAACATTCTGAAGATCCCGCGTCTCATGAAGATGAAGAAGCAGGTTACTGAGCTTGGCCGTATTCTCGAGACAAAGTACAAGGGATATGATGTCAACGGACACCGCGGTGTTGCGCAGGGCCGTTATGACGGCTTCGCAGTTACCCCGGAGCGTGAACCGATCAGCGGAACCAACGAGAACCTCAAGGATCTCGCAATGCCGTTCAAGGACTGGTGTGAACTGAATCATGTCGAACTGACCCAGGACATCTGGATCGGTCCGTTCACCTCCTTCGGCTATGGCTACTTTGATGAAATCCCGGCAGCGTATGTCCTGAAGTATCTGGACTTCCAGACCTGCATGAACTTTGTCCGCATCAACCTCTGGACATGGAAAGAGGGAACACAGTTCATCTGGGAAAGCCTGAACGACAAGCTCAAGAACCATGCACGTCTCAACTCCAAGATCACCAAGGTTGAGCGTAAGGACGGCAAGGTTTATGTCACTGTCAACGGTGAAGTGGAAGAGTATGACAAGCTGATCATCACATCCCCGCTCCAGTTCTTCCCGGACTATGCGGATGCACGTGAGGATGAGAAGAAGTACTTCTCCAAGATCGAATACGAACGCTATGACGTTCTGGCAGTTGAGACCCGTCCGGAAGATCATCCGGAGATCTCCTACTATGTATTCGACAACATGACACCGGACCGTCTCGGACATCTGATGGTTTATTACAGAAGATGGAGGGACACCAAGGATCAGGTCATCACAACCTATGCGCTCCGCAAGCATAAGAACAGCGAAGAGATTCCGTATGATGCGTGCAGACAGATGGTTCTCGAAGACCTCAAGGTCATGAAGAACCCGGCTTCCAATGTCGTCAACGAGCAGAGCTGGTACTACTTCCCGCATGTCTTCTCCGAAGATTACGCGGCAGGCTGGTATGATGACGTTGAGGCAATGCAGGGCAAATACGACACCTACTACGCAGGTGAAGTCATGTCGTTCGGTGACATGGACGAAACTGCAGAATATTCCAGAGAACTGGTTGAACGTTTCTTCTGAGAAACAGCACACCATTCATGAATGTTAAAGGGCATCCGGCAGCCGCCGGATGTTCTTTTTTTTGGACAGAAAATGAAAACTGTACGAAAGAATTGTGAAAATTATTGTTTTGTTTGCATAAATATGTAAAAAATAACAATATGTTTCATTTTTCTGACAGAAGGAAGGGAGGCGGACATGAACATTTCAGAAGAATATATGAATCAGCAGGCGGATCTGCTTGTAAAGAATGACAGTGTAAGCAGAGAGCTGTTTGATGAATATGGCGTAAAAAAGGGACTGCGTGATGAAACCGGCGCAGGTGTACTGACCGGACTGACGAGAATCTCCACGGTAAATGCCTTTCGTATGGCCGACGGTGTAAAAACGCCGTGCGAAGGAGAACTGCGCTACCGCGGCTACGATGTAAAAGATCTTGTAAGAGATGCGGCAGGAAAACGGTTCATCTATGAAGAAGCCGCATACCTTCTGCTGTTCGGAGAACTGCCGACCGCAGAGAAGCTTGAAGCCTTCCGCGCAAACCTTGCGGAGCTGACGCAGCTGCCGACTAATTTCACCCGGGATGTCATCATGAAGGCACCGAGCGAAGATATCATGAACTCAATGACCCGCAGTATCCTGACGCTTGCCTCATATGACAGCCGCAAGGAGGATCTCTCGATAAGCAATGTCCTCCGTCAGAGCATGATGCTGATAGCGGTATTCCCGATGCTGGCGGTGTACGGCTACCATGCGCATAACCACTATGACTCCGAAGACAGCATGTATATTCACCGTCCGGATACCTCGCTTACGACAGCAGAAAACTTTCTGCGTCTTCTGCGTCCGGACATGCAGTTTACCGATCTGGAAGCGCGTGTGCTCGATCTTGCGCTTCTGCTTCATATGGAACACGGCGGCGGAAACAACTCCACCTTTACGACACGTGTCGTGACTTCCGCGGGAACGGATACCTATTCCGCCATTGCGGCGGCGATGTCTTCCCTGAAAGGACATAAGCACGGCGGTGCGAATCTGCAGGTCGTAAGAATGATGGACGATATCCGCACGCATGTATCCGACTATGAAGATCAGGACGAGATTGCCGCATACCTTCGTAAAATCGTGCGGAAGGAAGCCTATGACGGAAAAGGACTGATCTACGGCATGGGGCATGCGATCTACTCGCTGTCCGATCCCCGTGAACAGATTCTCCGTACCTTTGCGGCACAGCTTGCCAGAGCAAAAGGCCTCGACAGGGAACTGGCGCTCTACACCAATATCGAACAGGCTGCCCCGAAGGTCATTGCCGAAGAGCGGAAGATCTACAAGGGGGTATGTCCGAACGTCGACTTCTACAGCGGATTTGTGTATGAGATGCTGGGAATCCCGCGCGAGCTGTTCACACCGCTCTTTGCGATTGCGCGGATCACCGGATGGAGTGCACACCGCCTCGAAGAACTGGTGACCATGGACAAGATTATCCGTCCTGCCTATCGGAGCGTTGCGGAAGACCGCGGCTATATCCCGATGGAAGAACGATGAAGAAAACGGAAGGCGCGCCTTCCGTTTTAAGGTGGTATGGAAATCAGATTGAGTGATCTGATATTCAGCGGCGGTTTTTCGTCAGCTCGAAGAACATCGTGATTTCATCATGCAGGAATGCGAGCGATTTTTCCGCATCCTTCTGCTGGATCACGGTGAGCAGATCTGTCATCAGTTTCATGCAGGTTTCGCGCCCAAGGGACCGGATTGCATACTCCCAGTAGGCCAGTGTGACAACCCGGAAGGAATTGAAGAGCAGGGGAAGGATGAAGTTCCCGGATACGAAACAGATATCGTGATGAAAATCAAAGAAGCTGACTGCGAGTGCGCGGTTGTCCGCCTGGCTGCGGGCAATTGCCTCACTGGCGGAAACATCCATCTGAAGGATCCGGAATGATTCGGGTGTCAGACAGTTCGCCAGCATTTCCAGCGCCTTGCCTTCGATCGCCATCCGCATTTCCAGCATGTCCTTCATGCGGTCACGGTCCAGGAAGCTTTCACTGCTGTAGCTCATCAACAGGTTCAGCGTTTCAATCGTACCGTTTTTCGTGTAGTCACTGACAAACGTTCCCTGACGTGCATGGGTTTCCACAAACCCCAGGCGTTCCAGCTCTGCCATCGCAAAATGGACGGCGGATTTGGAAATTCTTGCCTGTGCGGCCAGTTCGCGTTCACTCGGCAGTTTTTCGCCCGGCCTAAGTTCGCCGCGGATGATCATTCCGGTAATTTTCTGGATAAACAGTTCTTTTACGGTAGGCGCTTCAATGATTCCGATGTCCATAAACCCTCCAACTCTGGTCAGACCATAGTCCAGTTAAGATCAGTGTAGCGGATAATGTTGTGCAAAACAATGCGAGACACTCATTTATTAAAATCGCGCAGGTATTTTTCGTCATATAATGAGATTGGTTAAACCAGAAAGGAAAATCCTATGGCATTCTATAAAGATAATTATGATGTGATTGTCATCGGCGGCGCGCTGGCCGGAATGAGCTGCGCAATGCGGCTTGCCTCGGAAGGAAAGTCGGTCCTCGTGCTGGAACGGCATAACCTGCCGGGCGGCGTCGCCACAAGTTTTGTCCGCAGCGGTATTGAAATGGAGGCAACGCTCCATGAAATGATGTCGCTCGGTCCGGTGGAAGATCCCCTGTATATCCGCAAATATCTCGATGAGATGAAGGTTGCCATTGACTGGCTGCGGGTTCCGGAAGCGTATGAACTGTATTCTCCGGAAGACAATATTGATATTGAACTGCATGCCGGCCGCAGAAGCGACGGCACATGGGTATGCGCAGATGAAATCGAAGCGCAGTATCCCGGCACCAGAGCCGAGGTCAACCGCCTGCTGGAACTCTGCCTCAGCGTTTATAATTCCACGCTGTTCCTCAACGAGCACAGCCTGTCCAAACTGCAGATGCTGCTGAAACACGAGGCACTCGTCAAGACCGCCGGCTATTCCGCAAAGGAAGTGCTGGATACGGCGTTTGTTCTGCCGGAGCCAGTCAAGAAGATTCTCAGTGCGTACTGGATCTATGTCGGTCAGCCGCTCAGCACGCTGCCGTTTACGATTTACTCGTTCCTGATGGCGGACTACATGATGGGCGGAAGCTATGTCGCAAGAGGCTTCTCGCATGAGATGGCAATGGCGATGCAGAACCGCTGTGAAGAACTCGGCGTTCAGTTTGAGTACTGCCAGAACGTGGAAAAGATCCTGGTAAAGGACGGTCATGTCTACGGTGTCCGCACGTCCCGCGGTGATGAGATTCACGCCCGCTATGTCGCAAGCGCACCGTATCCCAACACGGTATACGGAAAGATGATCGAGCCGCAGTCGGAAGTCCCGGCACAGGCACGGAAATATGCAAATGCGATGCCGATGTCAGTGACCAACTTCTCGGTGGTTCTTCTGCTCGATAAGAAGCCGGAAGATCTTAACATCAGATCCTATTCCGTATTCTCCAGTGAAGTGCCGTTTGATACGGATGTCTTCTGGGCGCAGGGAAAGAAGCTCGGAAACTGGAGTTATCTCACGACGATCTGTCTGAACTATGCAAATCCGGATGCCGTTCCGGAAGGCATGACCAGTCTTTCCATCACAAACCTGCCGCTTCCGGAGGCATTCGCGGAAGTCAATGCGGATAACTACTATGAGATGAAGCGGACCATCGCAAAGCAGATGATCGATACCGTCAGCAAGCGTCTCGGCGTCAACCTGCTTGACCATGTACAGGAAATCGAAGTGGAATCCCCGATGACCATTGCCCGCTACACAGGTATGTATCAGGGCGGCATCTACGGGTACCAGCACTCCATGGTCAACTCGGTTGTCGGACGTCTGGAAGATGTCGAGCGTGAACAGTACATCAAGGGTCTTGTCGGCTGCGCAAGCCATCAGCTTGTCGGCGACGGCATGGCCTGCAATATCAACAACGGAAAGATCGCTTCCAAGATGATTCTGGAAGAAATGAAGAAGGAGGCTGCCGCAAAATGAAAGTCAAAGGTTTTCTGAAAGACGTTACCGGTGCCAGCCGCGTCACAAACGCAAGACGGAAACTGATTGAAAGCGGAAGCCCGGAAAACAATTACCGTGATCATATCCGCGAAGTTGCGGATGAACTCCATCCCAAGGCAACCCGTATCGTTGTCACAAAGGTCGAAGACGTATCTCCGACCGCACGCCGCTTCACCTTTGAGGCGACTGACGGTGACAAACTTCCGCCGTTTCAGGCCGGACAGTACGCATCGCTTGATCTTGAGATCAACGGAACACTGACGACACGTCCGTATTCCATCTCCAGTGCACCGTTTGAGGCGCGCACCGGCGAACATCCGTTCTTCCAGCTGACGATCCGCAACGGCCGTCCGGAAACCGGATTTGCCGCAAACTGGCTGTACGCAAACCTGAAGGAAGGCGATAAGCTGACGGCACATCTTCCGTTCGGCGAATTCCATTTTGAACCGCTCCGCGATTCAAAGCATGTTGTGGCACCTGCCGGCGGCAGCGGCATCACGCCGTTCTATGCCATGGCCAAGGAAATCGAGCACGGCACACTGGATATGGATCTCACGATTCTCTACGGTTCCGTTTCCACGAAGGACATCATCCTCGAACAGCAGCTGAAGGCGATTCAGAGCGACCGCGTGAAATTTGTGAATGTCATCAGCGGGGATGAGGAATACGACGGTGAAAAGGGTTTCCTGAGCCGTGATCTGATTAAAAAGTATTCCGCGGAGGATACGACATACTTTGTCTGCGGACCGCTGCCGATGTATCACTTTG
This sequence comes from Solobacterium sp., assembly GCA_017419465.1. Taxonomy (GTDB): domain Bacteria; phylum Bacillota_I; class Bacilli_A; order Erysipelotrichales; family Erysipelotrichaceae; genus Bulleidia. Next base: position 6,209 of record JAFOLE010000066.1, read on the forward strand.
TCAAAGGCGAGCTCGAAGCACTGCATGTGCCGGCACGCCGCATCCGCATGGAAGTCTTCGGCGCACCGCGCGATGTCACCGCAGCGGAAGGCTATCCGAAGGACTTTGAGCCGAAGAAATTCAAGCTGACGGTACTGCGCGGTATTCAGAAAGATGTAATCGAGGCGGATTCGAGAGAACCGCTGACGGTTGCCTTGGAACGCGCGGGAATCAAAAACAACAGCCGCTGCCGTTCCGGCGCGTGCGGTTTCTGCCGTACGAAGCTGGTCAGCGGAGACGTATTCGTCCCGGCTGAAGGCGATGGCCGCCGCCGGGCAGACAAGCAGTTCGGCTATGTACATGCCTGCAGCACATGGCCGCTCAGCGACTGCACGATCCGGATTCCGATTCTCTGATTCATTATCTGCGGAGCCTTCCTTCCGAAGGTTCCGCATTTTCTTTTTGCCTGCGCCGGAAAGCGCGCTAGAATCATACTTGCGATAAAACGAAACGGAGGGGTTGTCATGTATTATGTACCGGAGGGAACGGAACGCTGCGGATTTTATGAATGTGCCGCATGCGGGACACGGTTTCTGGATGTGAAGGTCATGCCGCGCATGGTCTGTCCGTACTGCGGGGAACAGCCGGATATGGAACTTGGACCGGATGATGCACTGCCGGACGTGAAGGAAGACGCCGTACTGCTCGAAGTGATCGAGGGTGCGGAAAATGTGGAGAAATATGATACGCTGCTTTCCCTTGCGGTAACCGGCGGGGACTACAGCTGGATCTGATGTATGGCAGAGCAGGGCTGGCCTGAATTATAATGGAAACACTTTATGAAACGAAATCTTAAATATGCCATCGTGCTTTGTATGCTTGCGGTGCTGGACGCAGTCCTGCTTTTTCTGTTGCTGAAGCCGGCAGAGAAGCCTGCGGAGCCGCTTCCGGAAGTAACCGCAGAGCCCTCACCGACACCGACTGCGGAACCGCTGGAAGTTTATGAATATGACAGCGCATCCCTGCAGAAGCTCCGTGCGGAACTGCAGGAAGATCAGGGAATCAATCCGGATGTACGTGCGCTGCTCTGTTTTCAGAGCGGACTGATTCATGCGCCGGTGCTTCAGAGCACGGACGTGAATGAGTATCTGTACAAGGACTGGAAAACCGGAGAGTATCTTTCCTACGGATCCATTACGCTGGAGCCGGAGAATGATCTGATGCGGGATGATCAGAATACGATTATCTACGGTCATTACATTTATGAATTCCGCAATCCGGACCGGACGCTTGCCTTCACGCCGCTTGCGGAACTGATGGATCAGAAGAACTGGGAACCGAACCGCTATCTTTCGCTGGTGACGGAACAGGATATCCGCTACTGTGAAGTTGTTTCGGTATTTGAGTGTCCGCTTGAAACCGTAGATGGATACCAGTACACCATGGAAGGCTTTGAATACAATCTGATGTCGTATACGAAAGAGTATATGGCGCAGTATAAGGCGAATATCAAGGCCCATGAATATTACGATACCGGGGTGGATTTTGATGAGACAGATCATTTCATCACCCTGCAGACATGTATTGAAGGAAACAATGATTCCCGGCAGATTATCCTGTGCCGGGAAGTAGAGCGCATCGTGTTTGATGAAGAGGAATGAACGGATGGAACTGAAGGAAACGACAATCAGCGAAACGACTGTATATGACGGTCATATCATCAAGGTACGCCTTGATGAGGCAAAGCTCCCGGACGGGTCAACCGCACCGCGCGAGGTGGTGGTACACCCGGGCGGAGTCGGCATTGCGCTTGAGGATGAAGAAGGAAAATTCTTCTTTGTCACACAGTACCGCTACGGACAGGGACAGGTCATGCTGGAATATCCGGCCGGCAAGAAAGAGCCGGGTGAAGATCCGCTGGAAACCGCAAAGCGTGAAATCGTGGAGGAGACCGGCTATGAGGGACTCGGGTTCGTTCACCTGGGCTCGCTTGTTCCGACGCCTGCCTATGACACGGAAGTAATTGAACTGTATTACGCAAAACAGGGAGAATTCCGCGGTCAGCACCTGGATGCGGATGAAAACATCAATCTGACCAGACTTTCTCTGGATGAAATCACCGAACGGATCGTCCGGGGAGAAGTTACGGATGCCAAGACGGTTGCGATGACATTCCTGATCAAGGAGTTTAAAGAGCGGGGGACGATCGCCTGATGGAGAAGATTGCAAGTTTTACGGTGAACCATCTGATTCTTGAACCGGGCATTTATGTGTCCCGCCGGGACCACGTTAACGATGCGGTGCTGACAACCTTTGATGTGCGGATGACGGCGCCGAACAAAGAACCGGTCATGAATACTGCGGAAGTGCACACCCTCGAGCATCTCGGTGCGACGTTTCTGCGGAATGATCCGGAATACAGGGATGAAGTGATCTACTGGGGACCGATGGGCTGCCGGACAGGATTCTATCTGATTCTGGCAGGAGAAAAGGAACCGGAAGATATTATCGGTCTCATGAAGCGCCTGTATCGTTTTATGGCAGACTTTGAAGGCGAGGTTCCGGGCGCCTGCGCAAGGGACTGCGGGAATTATCTCGACATGAACCTTCCAATGGCAAAGCTGCTTGCGGAAAGGTTTCTGAACGAAACACTGGAACAAATTGATGGGAGGCATATGCACTATGGCGAATAAACGAATCGGAATCATCGGGGCGATGGCGGCGGAAGTGGAAGGACTACATGAACGCATGACAGTAGCCCGTGAAGTGAAGAAAGCGGGAATGACCTTTTTTGAAGGAACGCTCGGGGCGACGAAAATCGTGCTTGTACAGAGCGGCATCGGAAAAGTGAATGCGGCCGCATGCGCACAGATTCTGGCAGACTGCTTTGAAGTAACCCATATCCTGAATACCGGCATCGCCGGATCGCTGGATGACGCAATTGATATCGGTGATATTGTGGTTTCCACAGATGCGCTCCAGCATGATATGGACGCAACGCCGTTTGGCTATGAAGCCGGACAGGTGCCGGGACTCTCTGTCATGGCATTTCCGGCAGACGAAGCATTCCGTGCCATGGCGGTGGAAGCCGTCCGTACGGCAGCACCTGATGTGAAGGTGTTCGAAGGACGGGTCGTCAGCGGCGATCAGTTCATCAGCTCGCAGGAAAAGAAGGACGCCATCAAGGCAGCGTTCGGCGGACTCTGCACGGAGATGGAAGGGGCCGCAATTGCCCAGACCGCATGGCTCAACCATATTCCGTTTGTCATTCTGCGTTCGATTTCCGACAAGGCAAATGATGACGCGGGACGGGCTTATTCTGAGATCGAAGCAGAGGCAGCTGCCCACTGTTCTGCGGTTACCGCATCGATTATTGAACATTTCTGAAGACTGCTCCGGCAGTCTTTTCTAAAAGTTGTGAAATCTCCGGTTGAGAGAATGGCGCTTTTTTAATAGAATAGGTGTTGCGGTTTTGAACCGCCGTCGGTAGCGGCTACCCGACGTATACCCAAAATAAGGAGAATTTCATGACAACAAAACGTTTCGCAAAGATCGCAATGGTTGCGGCGCTGTACGCTGCCGTATCCCTTGCCCTGGCACCGATGTCCTACGGTCCGATTCAGGTCCGTATCGCAGAGGCGCTGACGATGCTGCCGCTGATCTGGCAGCCCGCCATCCCGGCGCTTACGCTGGGATGCTTCATCACCAACCTGATCGGAACCGCCATGTCGGTTACCGGCCCGATTGATATCGTGGTCGGAACTCTCGCAACCTTCCTTGCGGCGGTATGCACATGGAAGCTGCGTAATAAACTGACAGCCGGCATTCCGCTGCTGGCCATTCTGATGCCGGTTCTGTTCAACGCCGTATTTGTCGGTATCGAACTTGCCTGGATGCTGAATCCGGACCAGATCGTACGGATGTCCGTCGTATATGGATTCCAGGTAGCGGTTGGTGAACTGATTTCCGTTATTATCGGATACCTGGTTGTCCGTAATCTTCCTGTAGAAAAACTGTTCAAGGAGTAACGTATGCTGAGAAAACTGCTTTCTGCTCTTCTGGTGGTACTTTTGGCGCTGCTTGGTGTAAGCGCGTATTTTACCTTCTTCGGGAAGCGGAATGCAGCACCCGAACGGACGGCTGAACCGGAAGTGACGGCAGTGCCGGAAGAACCGGCACCGACGCCGACACCGGAGCCGACGATTGATCCGGCATTGTTCACCGATACGAACAGCCTGCTCATCGTTGCCAATAAAAAACACAAGCTTCCGGACGGGTATGTTCCGGCAGATCTTGTGACACCCGACATCGCGCAGACAGCCGCGTGTACGATGCGGGCTCCGGCAGCGGAGGCAATTGCGGAAATGTCCCGTGCAGCCGCAGAAGACGGGGTATATCTGAAGATTTCTTCCGCTTACCGCGGAGAAGATTATCAGCGCACGCTGTACAACGGATACAGTGCAAGCTATGGTTCGGAAACCGCAGACACGATCAGTTCGCGGCCGGGCTATTCCGATCATCAGACCGGACTTGCGGCGGACTTTGTCGAAGGAGACGGCTCGCTGGACGGAACCAACTTCAACCCGTCCTTTGAGGAAACCGCAAGCGGAAACTGGCTTCGCGAACATGCGCATGAATACGGATTTATCATGCGTTATCCGAAGGACAAGCAGGAAATCACCGGTTATGCGTATGAACCGTGGCACTTCCGCTATATCGGTGTGGACTACGCAACGGCCATCTATGAGAAAGATGTCTTCTATACCTTTGAGGAGTTCTTCGGTGTAGAAGGCGGCGATTACGCGGATTAACAACGCATCAGGAGACGGAAGTCTCCTTTTGTTTTTGCGGTTCCGTACTATAATATGGGCTGTATGAGTGAAACAGAACGAAAACCGGTATTTGGGCTGTCGTTTTTTACGACAATGTCCAATCTCCTGATTCTGAATATCCTGTGGCTGATCACTTCCATTCCGCTGATTACGATCGCGGATACCTCCGCCGGCATGTATCATGTGATGCTGAAACTGGAGCGCGGGACGGAAGACAGCGTGGCACGGCCGTATTTCCGCTTTCTGAAAAACAACTTTTTCAAAAGCCTGCCGTATGCCCTGCTGATATGGGCGTCACTGATCGGGGTGCTTTCCCTGTTCTTTGTGCTGGGAGACGGCGGGTCCGCACTTGCAATCGGACTGACCGCAGCCCTGACCCTGATTCTGGTCACATTGTTTGGATGGGTGATACCGCTGTTTGCGCAGTTTGACAATACCGTCGGCGCAATGTTTTCCAATGCGTATAACCTGGCTCTGCAGAATCCGTCCGCAACGGCAGTCATTGCCGCATGCAACGTACTTCTGCCGGCGCTGTTTCTGTTTCTGCCCGGCCTGTTTGCCTATGCGCTGTATCTCTGGATGATGATCGGACATGCAGTGCTCTGCCGGATCGTATGCCGAAAGCTTCTGCCGGTGTTCAAAGAGCTGATGCCGGAAGAAGAGACGGAACCCGATGAGGAATTAACTGAAGATGATGAATGATGTAATGACCCGTTATCAGTACTGGCTGGACGAGCCGTACTTTGATGAATATACAAAAAAGGAACTGCGTGCGCTTGCAGGAAACGAGGAAGAGATTGAAGACCGCTTCCGGAAGGATCTTGAATTCGGTACCGGAGGAATGCGCGGACTGATGGGCGCCGGCACCAACCGCCTGAACGTCTATACCGTGCGCCGGGCAACGCAGGGACTGGCAAATTATATTAAGGAACAGGGCGGCGCTGACCGCGGGGTTGTCATTTCCTTTGACAGCCGCGTGCACAGCGTGGAATTTGCGGAAGAGACAGCACTCTGCCTCAATGCCAACGGCATACGGACGTATCGCTTTGAAAGCCTGCGCCCGACGCCGGAGCTTTCCTTTGCGGTGCGCGAACTCGGCTGTATTGCCGGCGTTGCCATTACAGCAAGCCATAATCCTGCGGAATACAACGGCTATAAGGTGTACTGGGAAGACGGCGGACAGATCACGCCGCCTCATGACCGCAATATCATGGCCCATGCGGCTGCGGTGACATCCTGGACCGCGCCGAAGACGATGACGCGGGAAGATGCGATTGAAAACGATCTCTACAAAACGCTCGGGGAAGAGATTGATGAGCGGTATTATGAAGAACTTCTGAAACTGACGATCTGCCCGGATGTACTGAAGGAACAGGCAGATCAGCTCCGCATTGTATATACACCGCTGAACGGCTGCGGAAACATTCCGGTACGCACAGTCCTGGAACGGCTCGGCATCCGGCATGTAAAGGTGGTGGAAGAGCAGGAGGCGCCGGACGGAAGATTCCCGACCTGCCCGTCTCCCAATCCCGAAGAACCTGCCGCGTGGGAATACGCCATGCGGACGGCGAAGGAATATGATGCGGATATCGTGATTGCGACCGATCCGGATTCCGACCGGCTCGGCGTACAGGCAAAGGATCCAAAGACCGGGGAATATGTTCTGTTCACCGGAAATATGACCGGTGTGCTCATGGCAGAATACATTCTGAACGAGCGGGCTGCCCGTCATACGCTGCCCAAGGACGGCATCCTGATGTCGACCGTGGTTTCAAGTCCGATGGGACGGCTGATTGCCGGGGAATACGGATGCGCATTCGGAGAAACACTTACCGGATTCAAATACATCGGCGAACAGATGCGGATCTTTGAAGAACAGGGAACGCCGTCATTTGTCTTCGGATACGAAGAAAGCTACGGCTGCCTGTACGGCGATTATGTCCGCGACAAGGATGCGCAGTCTGCGGTTGTCATTCTGGCTGAGATGGCTGCCTCCTGCAGGGCAAGAGGCATTACGCTGGTCGAGGCGCTGGAGGAACTGTATCAGAAGTACGGATACTGGAAGGAAGGCCTGATGACTGTGAAACTGAGCGGACAGGACGGACGCCTGAAACGGCAGAAGCTGATGGAAGCGATGCGCAGTGAAGCGCTCACGGAAATCGGCGGCCGGGACATCCTTGCGGTGCGGGATTATAAATCCGGACTGCGGACCGACCGCAGCACGCATCGGACATCCGATACCGGACTTCCGGTTTCTGATGTGGTCTATTACGAACTGGACGGCGGCTGGTGCTGCGCAAGGCCGTCGGGCACAGAGCCGAAAGTGAAGTTCTACTTCGGCGTGTGTGAAGAAACAGCTGAAGCGGCAGAAGAAGGGCTTGCGGCACTGCGGCAGGCACTGGAAGCACTCGCCGCATAAACAGAAAGGAAACGATGCGCACGGCCCGGGGAACCGGGCCTGCATGCTATAATTCCGGTATGGAACAGGGAAGATTCATAACATTTGAAGGACCGGACGGAAGCGGAAAAACAACGGTTTCCCAGGCGGTCTGTGAAGAACTGAAAAAACTCGGATATCCGGTCCGCTATACAAGAGAACCGGGCGGATCAGCGATTGCGGAGTCTATCCGCGATATCATTCTTGATCCGAAGAATACCGATATGGATGCGCGCTGTGAAGCGCTGCTTTATGCCGCGAGCCGTGCCCAGCATCTGAAGGATATCGTTCTGCCGGCGCTTGCGGAAGGAACGCATGTTATCTGCGACCGCTTCGTCGACAGTTCCATTGCCTATCAGGGCTATGCGCGCGGCATCGGCGCAGATGCGGTGATGGATATCAACCGCTTTGCGATCAACGGACAGATGCCGGTAAAGACCATTTACCTTGATATTTCGGCCGAAGCCGGACTGGAGCGTGTCAACGCAAGACGCCGTGCGGCCGACCGGCTTGACAGTGAGGGTGTTGCCTTTCATCAGGCGGTATGCGAAGGTTACCGGAAGGTGCTTGAGAGTGCATCCGACCGCATGATTGTGATCGATGCCTCACAGCCGCTGGAAACCGTGGTGGCAGAATCGCTCCGCGCTGTCAGGGAGATTCTGGATGGCGACTAAGACGAAGCTTACCGCAAAGGAAAAGGAAGCGCTGGAAGCTCAGAAACAGAGTGAAGCGGAAGACCGTTCCGCTGCGGAACGCAGAGACCGGATCACGAGGATGCTGAAGGAAACGCCGCCGGGACGGCTGCTGGAGGCTGCGCTGAAACAGAACGATGTGTTTCATGCATACCTTTTCTATGGTCCGGGCGATTCCCTGAAGGATGATGCGGCAATGACATTTGCCGCAAGCATACTCACCGGCAGTGATCATCTCGTCCTGGAGCGCACGGAACCCGAAGCTTCGGCTTCCGTGATCACCCAGATGCATCATGGCGAGCACAGTGATTTTATCTTTCTGGACGGCTCCCGCCGGGAGGCAATCAAGAAGGAAGAAGTGGATATGATCCAGCGCCGGTTTTCTCTGACGGCATCTTCCGAACGCGGCACAAAGGTCTATGTCATCACGCATGCGGAGAACTCAAGCCTCAGTGCGATGAACAGCCTGCTCAAGTTCCTTGAGGAACCGGCGGAAAATGTATATGCGATCCTTACTGCGGACAACATTGAACGGATTCTGCCGACCATCCGCTCCCGCTGTATCACAGTGCCGTTTCAGGCGCTGAGCCGCGAAACGCTGATCGCATTCTGCGAAGAAGAAGGACTGGATGAAGAAGATATCTTCTTTGTCAGTATCGCCTCACCGCGTCCCAACGAAGCGGGAAAGATGGCTGCCGGACGCAGCTATCAGACCGCAAAGCGGATGCTGAGACAGTATCTGAACATCGACGCAAGCCGTGATCTGCTGTTTGCGGATTATGAATACCGCTATCGCTCCAAAGCGGGAAATGATGAGGGAGAGGGCGTCCGATACAAGGATGCACGGGATGAAAACCTGGACACCCTGGATCTCTATTTCCGCTTTCTTGTGCAGTTTTTCCATGATGTGCTGAAAAATGACGGCGCCGGTCCGTCATGGTATCATGATGCTGTCACGGCGATGCAGCGCCGGAATGATTACGTGCGTATCTGCACGGAACAGATGAAGATCGCCGCGGAAGCGCGCGACAAAGTAAACCGAAACAATGATCTGAGCCTGCTTCTGGCGCAGACCATTTCCCGACTGGAGGATTCAGAACATGTCCAATAACGAAAATACAGCTGTCGCAGAACAGCATTATGACTATGTGGTTTCTGTGCGGTTTCACAACAGCGGCCGTTCCTATACATTCGGCACCAGCATGCCGGATCTCAGGGCAGGCGAAAAAGTAGTTGTGGAGACCTCACAGGGTCTTGAACTGGCAACGTGCCAGACCGCAAGCACAAGCTCCGACATCTATCCGATTCCGCATACTCCGCTCATGCCGGTTCACCGCCGGGCAGGACAGAGTGATGTGGCGGACTTCCACGAGAATCTGGAATATGCAAAGCAGGCGATGGCAATCTGCGAAGAGGAAATCAAGGACCTTGAACTTGGAATGCATCTTTTGTCCGCGGATTATACGCTGGACCGTTCCAAGATTCTGTTTGTCTATCAGGCAGAACAGCGTGTGGACTTCCGTGAGCTTTTGAAACGGCTCGGCTCCAAACTGCACTGCCGGATTGAACTGCGTCAGATCGGTGAGCGCGACAAGGCGAAGATGGTCGGCGGCATCGGTGTATGCGGCATGGAGTGCTGCTGTGCACGGTTCAAGTCAAAGATGGATGTCATTTCCATCAATATGGCAAAAAATCAGCTGCTTGCGCTGAATACGGAGAAACTTTCCGGTATGTGCGGCAAGCTGATGTGCTGTCTGAAATATGAAGACGCCAACTACAAGGAACTGACTGCCGGACTTCCGAAGATGGGCGCCCATGTCGAGTATCAGGGTGTGATGTACCGTGTCACTTCCATGAATGTCATGACCAATGAGGCACGTCTTGAAAATAGTGAGAGCTACGAAGTGATCACGATCGATGACCTGCGTGAAAAGACGATTGTCCGCAAGGGTATTACCGTAGGAAGAAAGTCTCCGCAGCGCACCGCAAAACAGAATCATGTTGCACCGGGTGTGCGCAACCTGCATGAACCGCACGGCGCATTCAGTGCCAGCGAAAGTGAAAAGACCCGCGGTATTTCTGCGGAGTCCAAGGATACGACGCATCAGAAGGAAGCGGATCTCAGGCTGAAGTCCGCCCGCAGTGAGCGCAAGGCAAAGAGTGCGCAGCCGAAGGAAAAACCGCAGAACAACAATAACAATAACCGGCAGGCAGGACGCCGTTCCGGCAGCGGAAATAACAATTCCCGCCGCCGTGACAATTCCCGCCGCATCCCGGAAAACAATAACAATCCCAATGTAACGGTACGGAGCTTCAAGTCGTCCAAGACCCGTGCGTCCGAGGCCGCAAAGGAAGCGAAGAAATGAATCGGCAGAAGAGCTTTGAAAATGAAAAGCCGACTCTTTATCTCGTGCCGACACCGATCGGAAATCTTTCCGAGATGTCTCCGCGCGCCATTGAGATCCTGAAGAGCGTCAACGTGATCGCCTGCGAGGATACCCGGACAAGCGGTCAGATGCTGAAGCACTTCGGCATTCATAACCGTCTGATTGCCTATCAGAACTTTAACGAGGACCCGAGTGCCCGCGGCATCATCAACCTGTTGTCACAGGGACAGAATGTCGCTCTGATTTCTGACGCCGGCTACCCGCTGATCAATGATCCGGGACAGCGCGTTGTGACGGAAGCGACGGCGCTTGGATACAACGTCGTACCGGTATCGGGCTGTTCCGCGTTTCTTAACGCACTGGTCGCAAGCGGTCTGATTGTGCAGCCGTTTATTTTCATCGGCTTTCTGCCGCAGTCAGACAATGAACGAAACAAGAAGCTGCGGGAGTACCGCAGCTATCCGATGACGCTTGTCTTCTATGAAGCGCCGCATCGGATCGCGAAGTGCCTGAAGTCCTGCCTGGATATCTTCGGGGACCGCCGGTGCTGCCTGGCACGGGAGCTGACAAAAGTACATGAGGAGTTCCTGCGCGGAACGATCAGCGAAGTGCTCGAAGCGTGCGAAGGACTGAAGGGTGAAATGGTCATTATCATTGACGGAAATCATGAGGACTTCCACAAGGACATTGACTATGGGACACTCATGATGATGGTTAATGATCAGATCAGTCAGGGTATGTCGAAATCGGATGCCGTGAAGAAAGTCGCGGGAGAAACAGGCATATCCAGACGCAAACTCTATGAAATGGTTCACAGTATTGAAAACTGATGATATCCGGGAAGGAGAGCAATTATGACACTTATTCTCACCATCTATGTTGCGGCTGCCGTTCTGCCGGCACTGTTTCTGATGGGTTACATCTACAAGCATGACCGGATTGAAAAAGAACCATTCCCACTGCTTATGAAACTGGTGATCAGTGGTGTCTATTCTGCGTTCCTGGCAATCGTGCTGGAGCGCATCGGAACATCCCTGCTGGACAACGCAGGGTTTACCGACCGGACGAAGTACATTATCTGGACGGCAATCATGGTCGGACTGTCCGAAGAGATTGCCAAGTTCATCTTCCTGTACATCCGTTCCTGGCACTCGCCGCATTTCAATTACCGCTATGATGGTATTGTGTACGCCGTGTTTGTATCGCTTGGCTTTGCGGCGTTTGAGAATATCAAATACGTATTCTATTACGGCATCGGCGTTGCGCCGTCCCGTGCACTGCTTGCGGTGCCTGCCCATATGGCCTTCGGCGTCTTTATGGGATCCTTCTACGGATGGGCAAAGATTCATGATGTGTACGGTCATGAAGGAAAGGCAAAACTGCTGCTTCTGCTTGGCGTACTGTGTGCTGCCGCGTTCCATGCCTTCTATGATGCATGTGCAATGCTGGGAACGGATGAGGCTATGATCGCGTTCATCGTCTTTGTGGTCATCATGTACTTTGTGGTCATCCGCAAGGTAAAGCGTGAATCACAAACGGATATGGAAATATAACAGGTAATGAAAAAGAAACGTGTAGTAATTATTGATGCGCAGGGAGGCGGACTCGGCAAACAGCTGATCAGCCGCCTGCGCAAAGAAAATATCAATGCCGAACTGATTGCGGTCGGCACAAATTCCGCCGCCAGTGCAGCGATGTTAAAAGCAGGGGCGGACCGGGCCGCGACCGGCGAAAATGCGGTGGTCGTCTGCGCCCGCACAGCGGACTACATCATCGGTCCGGTGGGAATTGTCATTGCGGACTCCATGCTGGGAGAAATCACACCTGCCATCGCAAAAGCGGTCGGTCAGTCCGATGCGATGCGCATTCTGATTCCCTTCAACAACTGCAGTAACTACATGGCAGGCACCGACGGGATCGCGACCGGCGATCTGATCAATGATGCGGCCTCTCATCTTGCACAGCTGCTGAGAAACGAATGATATCTGACCCGGATCACATGGTCCGGGTTTTTGTGTGCGTGGATGAAAACCGTACATTCACGTATATTGTTTTGTAAGGGCACATAAGTGCGCAGGAGGATATTTATGGAGAACAAAAAGGCTATGCTTGATGAACTTCTGGAATCAATCGGCGGCGGTGTTAACGGCCTAGCTAAGGATGTAGCTGAAAAACTCCCGCTCGCAAATAATGAAACGGAGCTGGCGGATGTGCTTGCGTCTGCCGGAATCCGGCTTGATGAAGAGAAGCTGGCAAAGGTAAAGAAGCTGTTTGAGCGGCCGGACAGAGCAGCTGCCGCTGCGGACGTAAAGGGTCTTGCGGACAATCTGCTTGAAAAAGTCGGCGGCGGCCTGGCGCTTGAAAAGGTTCTGCCGAAGGAAGCGCTGGCTGAACTGGCGCTGGCAAAGGACGAAGACGGTGTAAAAGGCATCCTCGCGAAGTTCGGCGCGGATCTGAATCCGGGCGACCTTGCGGAACTGAAGAAAAAGCTCGAGCTGCTCGGCAGCCAGAAACTGTAAGCGGCTGTATCTGATATGTGAACAAAGGCATGCGGAGACGCATGCTTTTTCCTGTATGGGGTTTGACCCGGTGCGGAAATGCCGTACAATAAGAACAGCGGCTGAAGTCGCAGAAGACCGTAAACCAGAAGGTATACGCAGAACACTGAAGGTGTTCGTATACCTTTTTTCTGTTTATGGAGGATTTTTGAATGAACAATATCAGAAAACTGACCCTGTCCGCACTGTTTCTTGCGATCGGACAGGTATTGCCGTTTATTACCGGTCAGATTCCGCAGATCGGCGCAATGCTGCTGCCGATGCATTTTCCGGTGTTTCTCTGCGCCTTTTTCTGCGGTCCGCAGTATGCGGCACTGATTGGATTTATCTGTCCGCTGCTCCGTGGAATTCTGTTCGGCATGCCGGTACTGTTTCCCAACGGAACAGCGATGGCATTTGAACTGATGACCTATGGATTTGTGACAGGGGCTGTGTATGCACGCTTCAGGGAGAAGTCGCTTGCGGCAGTGCTGATTTCGCTGATCGCCGGCATGCTGGCAGGAAGAATCGTATGGGGAATTGCACAGATCATCCTGCTTGGAATACGCGGAAACGGATTTACCGTCCAGATGTTCCTTGCCGGCGCCTTTGTCAACGCTGTGCCGGGAATCATTGCGCAGCTGATCCTGATTCCGCTGATCGTACGCCTGCTTTCCAGACGGGCAGGATAATCACTCCTGCCTGCAGGGATTCTGCTATAATTATTTCATCAGGCAGGAAGCCGGATGATGTACGCTGAAGCGTGCAGGTGATAATCAGAACGTTTAATATTTTTCAGTTACGTATGCCAGAAGGTATGCATTGACCGCAGAAGCAGTCAGCGCATACCTTTCTTAATAATTAGAGGAGGATAATAAAATGGCATGTTTTGTAGTACCTGCTGCGGAGGCAGTAATCGTAAAGGCGATTGAAAAGACGGTTGTCAAAGATACTTCTGACAGGAGTCAGGGCATCTCAATGAGCCGCAAGCTTAAATGGCTCTCCGGTCTTCTGATCGGCGGCGCTGTGCTGCTGATGTTCGAACATGTATGGCATGGAGAAGTTGTTCCCTGGTTCCCGTTCCTGACCGCAATGTATAATCCGGCAGACAAGGCGGCGATGCTGCAGGAAATGGCAACGGTCGGTACGGCAATGGCAGTGCTGATCACTGCTGTCTGGGGTGTCATGTGCCTTGCGGCTGATGCGATTGTAAAACGAGCACCGGAAAAGGCGGAAGCGAAATAATGACTCTGCTTATTACCGTATTTGCGGCAGTGATTACAACCGTCATCTGGTACAACAGAAAAGATGACAGTATGAAGCTGGGAATGCTGATGTTCATGTTCTGGGGCGCATCCCTGATGTGGCTTGTGGACGCAGTCTTTGAATATGCGGAGCTCAAAGCTGCATATTTTACGCCGGCTATTGAAGATATGGTAAATGATGCGTTCCTTGGCCTCAGTGTGATTGCACTTGCCCTGGTTATCTGGGTTGTCCGTCTGCTGATAACAGACCCAAAGGGAACAGTGAAAACAGCATTACTGAAACATAATTGAAAACGCTTTACTTTTTTCTGAAAATTTCTTGACGTTTTTTCCCTGTTCAAGTAGTATTTACCCAATAGCAAATGCAATGACGGGGAAAAATACGGCAAGCGTGCTGGCAGAGAGCTGTCGTCAGGTGAAAGACAGCAGACGCGATCCGGAATAACTCACCCCCAAGCAGCAAGGCTGAACAACGCAGTAAGCCGAGCCGGAATGACCTACGTTAACAGGGACACGATTCGCAGAATATCTGCTGATCGGCTGAGGGGCCGCAATGATCTGCGGCAACGAGAGTGGTACCGCGGTACGCTGAATTTACAGCTTCCGTCTCTCATGGACATCTCCTGAGAGACGGAAGTTTTTCGTTTCCCGGGAATTACGAACACAATTACAGGAGAAAGACAGAATATGATGAATGCAGCGAAGTATGCACCGGGATACTTTCCCGCTCCCGCCGGAAATGACGACTGGGTAAAAAAGGATCACATTGAAAAAGCACCGAAGTGGTGCAGCGTGGATCTGCGTGACGGAAACCAGGCGCTGATTATCCCGATGAGCCTCGAAGAGAAGATGGAATTCTATGAGATGCTGCTGAAGATCGGATTCAAGGAGATCGAAGTAGGATTCCCGGCAGCCAGTGAAACAGAATATGAATTCCTGCGCAAGCTGATTGATGAAAAGCGGATTCCGGAAGATGTGACCGTTCAGGTTCTCACGCAGTGCAGAGACCATATCATCCGCAAGACCTTTGAGGCGGTAAAGGGCGCACCTGCGGCGGTGATTCACTTCTATAACTCCACCAGCGTTGCCCAGCGTGAACAGGTGTTCAAAAAGAGCAAGGAAGAAATCAAGCAGATTGCTGTTGACGGCGCAAAGCTCGTCAAACAGCTGTCGGAAGAATATGAAGGCAATTTCCGCTTCCAGTATTCACCGGAGAGCTTTACCGGAACCGAACCGGAATATGCACTGGAAGTATGCAATGCCGTACTGGATGTGATGCAGCCGACACCGGACAAGCCGATGATCATCAATCTGCCGTCCACCGTGCAGATGTCCATGCCGCATGTCTATGCATCGCAGATCGAGTATTTCTCCAAGAATCTGAAATACCGTGATTCCGTTGTTCTCTCGCTCCATCCGCACAATGACCGCGGAACCGGCGTGGCGGATGCGGAGCTCGGCGTGCTGGCCGGCGCAGACCGCATTGAATGCTGCCTGTTCGGAAACGGCGAACGCACCGGAAATGTCGATGCGGTAACACTCGCAATGAACATGTACAGCCACGGCGTTGACCCGCATCTCGATTTCTCCAACATGCCGGAAATCGTTGAAGTGTTTGAACGTGTTACACGCATGCAGGTGCATCAGAGAAGCCCGTACGGCGGAGAACTCGTATTTGCGGCCTTCTCCGGAAGCCACCAGGATGCGATTGCCAAGGGAATGGCATATCGTGCCGAGCGCGGTGATGAGCGCTGGACCGTTCCGTATATCGTTATCGACCCGCATGATATCGGCCGTACCTATGATGCGGATATCATCCGTATCAACAGCCAGAGCGGAAAAGGCGGTGTCGGTTATGTGCTCGAACAGAAATACAGCATCGTTCTCCCGCCGAAGATGCGCGAAGAACTCGGCTATGCGGTCAAGGATGTCTCTGATGTCAGCCACCGCGAGCTGAAGCCGGAAGAAGTCTATGAAGTCTTCCGAAACAAATATCTCAATCTCACCGCTCCTCTGAACATTCTCAGCACGCATTTCATTCAGGAAGAAAATGATCAGATTGCCGCAACCGCAAAGCTCTTCCTCAATGGCGAGGAGCGCCGCGTATCGGCAGAAGGCAACGGACGTCTTGACGCTGTCGCAAGTGCAATTGCCGACTTTACCGGAAAACAGTTCGTACTGGAAACCTATACCGAGCATGCGCTCGACAACAAATCTTCCGCTATGGCCGCCTGCTATGTCGGTCTTCGCTGGAAGAACGGCACCGCATCATGGGGTGCAGGATTTGACACCGACATCATCCGTGCCGGCATCAAGGCACTTGTCTCCGCATTCAATAACGGCTATGTGAAGGAGGAAGCGTAATCATGGGAATGACAATGACGCAGAAGATCCTCGC
This sequence comes from Solobacterium sp., assembly GCA_017419465.1. Taxonomy (GTDB): domain Bacteria; phylum Bacillota_I; class Bacilli_A; order Erysipelotrichales; family Erysipelotrichaceae; genus Bulleidia. The sequence goes on from JAFOLE010000066.1 coordinate 22,736, forward strand.
TGCTCACGCGGGTCTTCCGGAAGTGACTGCCGGACAGCTGATCAACGCAAAGCTTGATCTTGTCCACGGCAATGACATCACAACACCGGTCGCAATCAATGAATTTGAAAAAGCCGGTTTCACCGAAGTCTTCGATAAGGAAAAAGTTTCCATCGTCCTCGATCACTTCGTGCCGAACAAGGATATCAAAAGCGCAACCCAGTCCAAGCAGTGCAGACTGTTTGCCGGTGCGCAGGGCGTCACGCATTTCTATGATGTCGGCACAATGGGCATTGAACATGCATTACTCCCGGAAAAGGGAATTGTCGGAGCCGGTGACTGTGTGATCGGCGCAGACAGCCACACCTGTACCTATGGTGCGCTCGGCGCATTCTCAACCGGTGTCGGATCAACCGATATGGCGGCCGGTATGGCAAGCGGCTATGCATGGTTCAAGGTTCCTTCCGCAATCAAGGTCGTACTGACCGGCAAGCTGAATGAACGTGTTTCCGGCAAGGATGTCATTCTTGATCTGATCGGCAGAATCGGCGTCGACGGAGCACTGTACAAGAGTCTTGAGTTTGTCGGCGAAGGCGTAAAGGAACTGTCGATGGATGACCGTTTCTGCATCTGCAATATGGCAATCGAAGCCGGCGCAAAGAACGGTATCTTCCCGGTTGATGAAAAGACCGTTGCCTACATGGATGGAAGAACCGAGCGTCCGTATACCGTTTATGAAGCGGATGAAGACGCTGTCTATGATGAGACCATTGAAATCAATCTCTCTGAACTGGTTCCGACCGTGTCCTGGCCGCATCTGCCGGAGAATACCCATCCGGCCTCCGAAGGATCGGACATCAAGATCGACCAGATTGTGATTGGAAGCTGCACCAACGGCCGTATTGAGGATATGGCAGCCGCATACGAAATTCTGAACGGAAAGAAGATTGCGCCGTGGGTGCGCGGCATCATCATCCCGGCTACCATGGAAGTCTTCAAGGAATGCATCAAGCGCGGCTATGCGACTGCGTTTATCGATGCCGGCTGTATTATTTCCACGCCGACCTGCGGACCGTGCCTTGGCGGATATATGGGAATCCTCGCTGAGGGAGAACGCTGTGTCTCCACAACCAACCGCAACTTCGTCGGACGTATGGGCCATGTAAAGAGCGAAGTCTATCTGGCAAGCCCGGCAACTGCCGCCGCAAGCGCACTGACCGGCTATATCACCGATCCGCGCACGATCGGAAAGGAGAACTGAGATGCAGGCAAAGGGAACAGTATTCAAATACGGAGACAACGTTGATACCGACGTTATCATTCCGGCACGTTATCTCAATACCCAGGACGCAAAGGAACTGGCAATGCATACGATGGAAGACATCGATGCGGATTACGTAAAGAAGGTAAAACCCGGTGACATCATGGTCGGCGGATGGAACTTCGGATGCGGCTCCAGCCGTGAACATGCCCCGCTGGTCATCAAGACAAGCGGCGCTTCGGTTGTCATTGCCAAGAGCTTTGCGCGCATCTTCTACCGCAATGCCATCAATATCGGTCTTCCGATCATGGAATGCGAAGAAGCCGCAGATGCCATTCAGGCAGGGGACACCGTTTCCGTAAACTTTGACACCGGCACAATTACCGATGAAACCACCGGTCAGACCTTCCAGGCTGAACCGTTTCCGGAATTCATTCAGAACATGATCAAAGCCGGCGGACTCATGAATTCGATCAGGGAGAAGCAGTAATGGAAAAGAACATTGCGGTAATCCGCGGAGATCATTCCTCCCGTGAATTTGTAAGAGAAACCCTGCGTGTCATCGACAGGATCGCAGAGAAGTTCGGTCATACCTTCCATTACATTGATGTTGCGATGGGCGGCGATGCGATCGATCAGTTCGGCGAACCGCTCCCTGCATCGGAACTGCAGAAGTGCCTGGACAGTGACTCCGTGCTGCTTGGCTCGGTCGGCGGTCCGGAATGGGACGGCCTGCCCGGCGACAAGCGTCCGGAAAAGGGACTGCTTGCCCTGCGTGCAGGAATGGGCCTGTATTCCAATGTGCGACCGGCAACCATCTGGCCGCAGCTTGCGCCGGCAAGTCCCCTGCGCGCGGACATCGCCGCAAACGGCATTGATTTTGTGATTATCCGCGAGCTGACCGGCGGCATATACTTCGGTGAACATAAAACCGAATACAACGGCACCGAAGAAGTCGCGACCGACAACATGATCTATTCCGCACATGAAATTGAACGGATCGGACGCATCGGCTTTGAGACTGCCCGCAAGCGCCGGAAGAAGCTGACGAGCGTGGACAAGGCAAACGTGCTGGATACCTCGCGTCTCTGGCGGAAGATCATGCATCAGCTGAAGGAAGAATATCCCGATGTGGAATATGAAGACATGCTGGTGGACAACTGCGCAATGCAGATTGTGAAGAACCCGGCGCAGTTTGACGTCATTGTCACAGAAAACATGTTCGGCGACATCCTGTCGGATGAAGCCAGCATGATCACGGGGTCGATCGGTATGATTCCGTCGTCCTCCCTCGGCGCAACTTCCGTCGGTGTCTATGAACCGATTCACGGAAGTGCTCCGGACATTGCCGGAAAGAACATCGTCAATCCGATGGCCTGCATTCTGAGTGCGGCCATGATGTTCCGATACAGTTTCGATATGCCGGAAGAGGCAGACACAATTGAAAAAGCAGTCGGTGCAGTACTCGACAAAGGGTACCGGACTGCGGATAATCAAAGCGAAGGATGTACCGTTCTCGGTACAATAGAAATAACCGATAAGATCCTGGAGGAAATCTGATCTGTCGGAGACAGGAGGGAATGCTTATGAACGGTGCTGATGCGGCTGCGAAATGCCTGGAGCTTGCCGGAGTCACTACAGTCTACGGATACCCCGGCGTTGCGATCTGCCCGGTATTTGACAGCCTGCTGAATACGGATATTCATACCGTCCTTGTACGCTCGGAAGCCAACGCGGCGCATGCGGCATCCGGCGAGGCACGTATTTCCGGAAAACCCGGTGTATGTATCTGTACCAGCGGTCCCGGCGCAACCAATCTGATTACCGGTATTGCGACGGCATACATGGACAGTATTCCGATGGTATGCATTACCGGCCAGGTCAACAGTGATCTGATCGGCGGTGATGTATTCCAGGAGGCGGATATTACCGGTGCGGCAGAAAGCTTTGTAAAGTACAGCTATCTCGTCCGGAAGGCCTCGGATATTCCGCGTATTTTCAAGGAGGCATTTCATATTGCCTCAACCGGACGCAGAGGACCGGTGCTGATCGACATTCCGTTTGATATCCAGAATCAGGAAGTGCGGAAATTCGACTGGCCGGAGGAAGTGAATCTGCGTACCTATAAACCGACATTTTACGGAAATCCGATGCAGATCCGCAAAGTTGTGACAGCTCTGGAAAACTGTGAGCGTCCGATTCTCTATACCGGCGGCGGTGTGCACCTCTGCCAGGCACGGGAACTGGTCCGCGCATTCAGTGAGAAGTTCAATATTCCGGTTGTCTCAACGATGATGGGAATCGGCGCAATGCCCTCCAAGCATCCGCTGTATATGGGCATGGCCGGGAATAACGGCAATCTTGCGGCGAACAAGGCAATCAATGAATCCGATACCGTGATTCTTGTCGGTGCGCGCATTGCGGACCGGGCGGTAAACAACCCGGGAAAGATGATGGCGAACAAGACGCTGATTCACATTGACGTGGACCCGGCGGAAATCGGCAAGAATGCACACTGCGATCTTCCGATCGTCGGTGATGCGAAGGCAATCTTCGAGGTAATGCTGAAAGAGGAAATCAACATGCCAGATCTCAGCGGCTGGGTTTCCGAACTGCAGACCTACCGCAAGAAGAAGAGCCGCCGTGTGACACCGGAGCGGTTTACGGATCCGGCATACTTCGTGCAGAAACTGTCTTCCGCGATGGATGATGATGCAGTGTATGTTGCGGATGTCGGTCAGAACCAGATCTGGAGCTGCGCAAACGTCATCATGCGGGAAGGGCGGTTCCTGACCAGCGGCGGTATGGGCACGATGGGTTATTCTCTGCCTGCCGCAATCGGTGCCAAGATGGCAAACCGTGATACGCAGGTCGTATCGGTCAGCGGCGATGGCGGTTTCCAGATGGCGATGATGGAACTTGCGACGATGAATCAGGAGAATCTCGATCTCAAGATCGTCGTTCTGAACAACTCCACGCTCGGCATGGTTAGGGAAGCGCAGAAGTTCTCATTCGGAGAACGTTATACGATGGTAGACCTCAACGGCGGACCGGATTATGAACAGCTGGCAAAGGCATACCGTCTGAAATACCTGAAGATTGAAAACAATGACGAAGTCGACAGCACCGTAAAGAAATTCCTGAAAACAAAGGGAAGTGTTCTGCTTGAAGTAATCGTCGATGAGGACGGCATTGTCAGAAAGGGGGACCGGAAATGAAACGAATCTTTTCCGTACTCGTGGAAAACCGTTCCGGTGTCCTGAGCAAGGTCTCCGGTCTGTTTGCACGCCGGTCCTTCAACATCGAGTCCCTTGCGGTCGGTGAAACAAACGACCCGGATGTTTCCTGCATGACGATCGTTTCCTCGGGCTCCAAGCAGACGATGGAACAGATTGAAAAGCAGCTGAACAAGAAACTCGATGTCATCAAGATCAAGAGTTTTGAAAATTGGCAGAGTGTGACAAGAGAACTGATTCTCATCAAGCTCCGCTACAACAAGTCCAACCGGGAGGAAATCCTGAGTATCTGTACACTGGCAGGCGCAGAAGTCGTGGATGCCGGAAAGCGCACCATGATGATTCAGCTCTGTGATACGCCTGAGAAGGTGCAGATGCTGCTGGATCTTCTGGCGGGCATCAGTATCGTGGAAGTCGCACGTACCGGCACGCTTGCGCTGCAGCGGTGCGTGGATACCGAAAAGTGAATTTAACAGAAAAGGCGCAGAGGTATTGCGCCTTTCTGACATTTCAGCGATTCTGAAATAAACACAGTGAAAGGAACAGACAATATGAGTGTATTTACCGGAAAAGAAAAACTGAAGCTCGGTTTTGGAATGATGCGCCTTCCAAGACTCGAGGATGACACCATTGACATTCCGCAGGTCTGCGAAATGGTTGACCTGTTCATGGAAGCCGGCGGAACGTATTTTGACACTGCATTTGCCTATCCCGGCAGTGAGGAGGCCATAAGAAAAGCGCTCGTGGAACGTTATCCCAGAGACAGCTATACGCTTGCCTCCAAACTGTTTATTCAGCCCGGAAGTTCGATCACCGAGGAAGAGGCGAAAAAAGAGTTTGAAACCACGCTTGAGCGAACCAATGCCGGATATATCGATTACTACCTGGTGCATGCGATTCAGCGCACGAACTGGGAGAAGTATGAGGAATACGGCATCTGGGATTATGTGAAAGGTCTGAAGGAACAGGGACTGATCAGACATTACGGTTTCTCCTTCCATGCCGATCCCGACCTTCTGGTTCAGATTCTTGAAGCGCATCCGGACAGTGAATTCGTCCAGCTTCAGATCAACTACGCCGACTGGGACAATCCCGGCGTCGCCGCAAAGCAGAACTTCGAGATCTGCAAGAAATACGGCAAGCCGGTTGTGGTCATGGAGCCGGTCAAGGGAGGCATTCTTGCCGATCCGATCGATACGGTAAAGGCTGTCTTTGACAAAGAGAATACCGGCATGTCCTATGCATCCTGGGCGCTGCGTTATGTTGCGGAAAAGGAAAACCTGCTTGCGGTGCTGAGCGGAATGAGTTCTGTTGAACAGATGAAGGATAACCTGTCTTTCATGAAAGACTTCAAACCGCTGTCCGAACATGAACATGAGGTGATCCGTCAGGCGCAGAAAGCCCTGGATGAAGACAAGTCCATTCCCTGCACGGCATGTCATTACTGCACGAAGGGCTGCCCGATGAATATTCCGATTCCGGAAATCTTCAATGTTGAAAACCGGAAGAAGGGAAGCCCGGAATTCCGGGTCCGCCGGGAATACCTTATTGTCACTATGGACAAAGGCAAAGCCTCCGACTGCATCCAGTGCGGCCAGTGCGAAAATGCATGCCCTCAGCATCTGCCGATCATCTCGCTCTTGAACAGATGCGTGTGCTGGAATAATCAGAATCCGAAGCATATGACCCTGCCCCTCCAGAAGGCGGCAGGATTTTTTGTGGGTAAGTCAGAGCCAAATCTGTATGTCACGCCGCTCAAAATGAAACAAAATTCAATTTGTTTCAATAAAATTTAAAATATTTTCAGAAATCGCTTTCTTCTTTATTTACAAACGGATATGGTTTCGGTAAACTTTTTTCAGTGACCAAATGCGTACAACGGGGAGTGGCGATGAATGGTCCCGGACCAGAGAGCTGTCGGCTGGTGAAAGACAGTTCCGGAATTCTAAGCAGATCACCCCGCAGCAGATCCGCTGAAATTACCCAGTAAGCGGATACGGCAGACACCGTTATCAGAGTCCTCGGGTTGACTGACCCGGATGAGCGGCCGCAGATTTGCGGCAAGCAGAGTGGTACCGCGGAAGATTTCAGGCTTTCGTCTCTGACAGATGTACAGGGATGAAAGCCTTTGTTTTATGGAGAAGTGTATGTTGACATTGGACAGAGTATATCAGGCAGCCTTCACACTGAAAGAGGTCGCACGAAACACCGACCTGATTCTGGCAGAGAAACTGTCTGAGGAAGGAAACCTCTATCTCAAAACTGAGAACCTGCAGCGGACGGGAAGCTTCAAGCTTCGCGGAGCCTACTTCAAAATGACACAGCTGAGTGACGAAGAGAAGGCAAAGGGAATTGTTGCCTGCTCTGCCGGAAACCATGCGCAGGGTGTAGCCCTCGCCGCAAACCGGATGGGAATCCGGGCTGTGGTATGCATGCCGGACAGCGCGCCGATCATGAAGATCGAGAGCACAAAAGCACTTGGCGCAGAGGTATGCCTCGTCAAGGGAACCTATGACGATGCGCATGACCGTGCCGTGGAACTGCAGAAGGAAACGGGAATGACATTCCTTCATCCGTATGATGACCCCGATGTCATTGCCGGCCAGGGAACGATCGGACTCGAAATCCTCAACCAGCTTCCCGATGTCGAAGCGGTGATCGTGCCGATCGGAGGCGGCGGACTGATTGCCGGTGTCGCCTATGCGATCAAGAGCCTCAAGCCCCAGTGCAAAGTCTACGGTGTACAGTCGGAAGGCGCTCCGTCGATGTATGAATCCTTCAAGAATAAGAAGCGCACGAACCTCGACCATGCGGTGACGTTTGCGGACGGTATTGCCGTAAAGTGTCCGGGCGAGCTGACCTATGAAATCATCGAGAAGTATGTGGATGATATCGTGACGGTCAGTGAAGATGAAACCGCAGCTGCGATTCTTGCACTGATTGAAAAGCAGAAGCTGATTGCGGAAGGTGCCGGCGCCGTTCCGGTTGCGGCGGCGCTGTTTGACAAGCTTCCGATCAAGGGAAAGAAAACCGTATGTCTGGTATCCGGCGGCAACATTGATGTCAATATTCTCTCCCGTGTCATTACAAGAGGTCTTGTGATGAGCGGCAGAAATACAACACTGATGATTGCGCTGACAGATAAGCCGGGCCAGCTCCAGGTTGTCAGTGAAATCGTCGCATCCTGCGGCGCCAATGTTGTGTCGGTTTACCATGACCGCAGTGATACCAACATGGCAATCAATGACTGTTATCTGCGGTTAGGTCTAGAAACCCGTGACCGCGAACAGATCAAAGAGATTATTGAGAAACTCAGAGATGCCGGATTTGACCGGGTCTCAGAATACAGTTAACAGAAGGAGAACCACTTATGGCAAAGGAAATCGCAACCAAAAACGCACCGGCCGCAGTCGGCCCGTACTCCCAGGCGCTTGAAGTCGGATCACTCGTCTTCGCGAGCGGTCAGATTCCGCTGGATCCCGCAACCGGAACGATTGTCGGTGAAACCGCCGCAGAACAGGCAGAGCAGGTATTTACCAACATTGAGGCAGTGCTTAAGGAAGCAGGTCTTGGAATGAAGGATGTCGTAAAGAGCACCGTATTCCTGACCGATCTCAATGATTTCGCGGCAGTAAACGAAGTATATGCAAAGCATTTCGTGAAGCCGTATCCGGCACGTTCCTGTGTTGAGATCAGCGCACTTCCCAAAGGCGCAAAGGTCGAATGTGAAGTAATCGCTTCAAAAGGCGAATAAAAAAATCCGGTGCCTCAGAGGACACCGGACCGGATCTGTTCAATAAACTGTTTCGCAACGCGCGGCGTTCTTCCGCCGGCGCGAAGCGCGAAGGCTTCTGCCTTGGAATCGAGATCTTCCGTTGCTTCAATTCCGTACTGTTCCGCAAGCTCATGCACGATGTACAGGAAGCGGGAACGGTCGGGTTTCTGGAAGGTGACGATCAGACCGAACCGGGCAGACAGGGACAGCAGTTCCTGGCGGGTATCACTTTCATGAAGATCATCCGCAAACCGTTCGGACACGGACTCTTTCACAAGATGACGCCGGTTCGATGTAGCGGCGATAATCGTATTGGAAGCCTGCTTACTGACGCTTCCCTCAAGAATTGCCTTCAATGAAGCGAAGTTGTCATCGTTGGAAGAGAAGCTCAGATCATCGATGAACACGATGAACTTCAGGGGCAGTTCCGCAAGCTGTTCCAGCAGCGGCGGAATCCGGAACAACTGATTTTTCCGGACTTCCACAAGACGAAGTCCTTCCTCCCGGTATTCATTTACGATCGCCTTGATCGTACTGGACTTGCCGGTTCCGGCATCGCCGTACAGCAGCATATTCACCGCAGGTTCCCCTGCAAGCAGGGCCTGAACATTGGCAAGCACCTTCTTCCGCTCCGCTTCATAGCCGGGCAGCTGGGAAAGGCGCTGCGGATCCGGATAGTGAACCGGAACAAGTCCGTCTTCGCCGACCGTGAAGACATGATAGGATGCATAGATTCCATAACCGCGGCGGGCAACATTCTCAAGATGTGCTTCGTATTCTGCGGTGAAATCGATGGACTCGGTTGTCCAGGGCGTAAAGGAACCGGCATACGGAAACGCATCTGCGGAAACCGCGGAAGCATCCTGCAGGATCTGCAGTTCACGGTGAACCGATGCATCAACCGTCTTCCGGGACTTGCCGACAGCCTTGAGACGAACAGCCGTATTCTCAAGTGCAGTAACGGTATTCAGAAGATAACGGCTCCAGCTGTCCCCATGTTCAAACAGGGCAGCTTCAAACAGCGCGCATTCGTCAGGAAATGATTTCTCTGAATCTGCGTATTCAAGCATGTTCAGGAAATGAGAGATGACAGTATCGTCAAGGAGTGCGCGGAAGACAACAAGCGTGTGCAGCTGATTCCGCAGTGAAGACAGTCTGTTCATACGAATCGTACCTCATCAATATTTCTGAATCAGTATATTCTAAAACAACTTGGAAACAAAGGAGGAAATCCATGAAACTTACAGGCTCCCAGATTTTTGTGGAAGTGCTGCTGGAACAGGGTGTGGATACGCTGTTCGGTTATCCGGGCGGCGCGGTTCTGAATCTCTATGACGAACTGTACCGCAATCAGGACCGTATCAATCATTACATGACGGCTCATGAACAGGGCGCATGCCACGCGGCAGACGGATATGCACGTGCAACCGGAAAAACCGGCGTTGTGCTTGCGACAAGCGGACCGGGTGCCACAAACCTTGTGACGGGCATCGCAACTGCATACATGGACAGTGTACCGCTTGTCGCATTTACCGGAAACGTCGGTACCGCAGGACTTGGAAAAGATTCCTTCCAGGAAGCATATATCGAAGGCATCACGATGCCGATCACCAAGCACAACTACACCGTGCGGCATGTCGAAGACCTCGCGGATATCATGCGGGACGCCTTCCGCATCGCACAGAGCGGACGGAAAGGTCCGGTGCTCGTGGATATTCCGAAAGACATCACCGCCGCAAGCTGTGAATTCACGCCGGCGGAACCGGTAAAGCCGGAGGTGAAGAAAGACTTCGATGAAGAGGCGCTGAAGGAAGCCGCAGAGCTTCTGAACAACGCAAAGCGTCCGGTCATCTACTTCGGCGGCGGAATTATTCTTTCCGGCGCAGCCGATGAAATGCGTCAGGTCATGGCAAAGGCCGATATCCCGGCAACCTGGACGCTGATGGCAAAGGGAACGCTGGAAGATGACGATCCTCTCAACCTCGGAATGATCGGCATGCATGGATGCTTCGCATCGAACAAAGCAGTCGACAACGCAGACGTCCTGCTTGCGGTGGGAACCCGGTTCTCGGATCGGGTAGCGCTGAATCCGTCAAAGTTCGCCAAGAGCGCAAAGATCATCCAGTTTGATATCGATGCCAGTGAGATGGACAAGAATGTACAGGTTTCGCTCTCCGTTATCGGTGATGCGGCAGTGCTTCTGGATAAGCTCAATGATCTTCTCAACGAGAACAGCCATGAAGCATGGCGTGAGGCGATTGAAGAATGGAAACGTGCAGACTATCGCCCGACGGACAGTGATACCGTACTGAAACCGCATCGTATCCTGCAGACCGTTGCGAAAATGGCAGGAGACGACAGTATCTACGTAACGGATGTCGGTCAGCATCAGATGTGGGCAGCCCAGTATCTGACCCATGTAAAACCGCGGCACTTCCTGACAAGCGGCGGACTCGGCACAATGGGTTACGGCTATGGCGCAGCCATCGGTGCCCAGATTGCAAAAGGAAGAGAACAGCGGGTGGTTCATCTTACCGGTGACGGAAGCTTCCATATGAATCTCAACGAGGCAGTCACCGCCGTAAGCTACAACCTTCCGGTCATCACCGTGATCTTCAACAACGCGGTGCTCGGAATGGTCCGTCAGTGGCAGACCCTGCTGTATGGCAAACGCTACTCCAGCACCGATCCGCAGCGGAAAACCAACTACGTGAAGGTCGCGGAGGGATTCGGCGCAAAGGGATGGCATTGTGAAACCCCTGCGGAATTCGAAGCCGCATTTGCGGAAGCGCTGAAAAACGACGGACCGTCCTGGATCGAGTGTGTGATTGAAAAGGATGAAAAAGTACTTCCGATGATTCCTGCCGGAGCCACGATCGCAGACATCATCATGGCAGACGGAAAGGAGGCGGAGTGATATGGCGGAAAAGAAATATACCCGTTCGGTCATCAGTATTCTGGTTGAAAACCACTACGGTGTCCTTGCAAGAATTGCGAGCATGTTCAACCGCCGGAGCTTCAACATTGACTCCATCGCGGCGAGCGAAACGATTGATCCGGGCATTACACGTATTACAATTACAGTGCATGCGGATCAGAATACACTGAAACAGATGTTACTGCAGACAGAACGTCTGGAGGAGGTAAAGAAGGTATTCCTGCTGGATACCAACAGCCTTCAGCGGGAACTGCTTCTGATCAAGGTGAAGAGTGATCCGCAGACATTGCCGGCAATCCGTGATATTGCTGGGGTATACAACGCAAAGATCATCGATCTCTCACCGGAGAGTCTGGTCATGGAACTGACCGGAAAGCCGGAAAAGATTGATGGATTCCTGAAAATGTTTGATAACTATAACGTACTGGAAATGTGCCGTACAGGTATTACGGCGCTGAATCGCGAATAAAGGAAAGAAGGAGAAAAAATCATGGCGATCAAAAAGTATTATGACTCAGACTGCAACCTCGGTGTTCTTGACGGAAAGACAGTAGCTGTTATCGGCTTCGGTTCTCAGGGACATGCACATTCGGAAAATCTCGCAGAGAGCGGCGTAAACGTCGTTGTCGGACTTCGTGAAGGAAGCGGCCACTGGGAAAAGGCTGCCAAGTTCGCAGAAACACATCCTAACTTCAAGGTCATGGATATCGAAAGCGCTGCGGAAGCAGGCGATATCGTCATGATGCTCGTACCGGATGAGCGCTCCGCTGATATCTACAACAAGTTCGTCGCACCTCATATGAAGGAAGGCGATACGCTTGCATTCGCACACGGCTTCAACATTCACTTCCAGTTCATCCGTCCGGCAAAGAATCTGAACGTTATCATGATCGCGCCGAAGGGCCCGGGACATGTCGTACGTCAGACATATACCGAAGGACAGGGCGTTCCTTCCCTGATCTGCGTTGAACAGGACTACACCGGCAACGCAAAGGAAATCGCACTTGCTTATGCATGCGGTATCGGCGCAGGCCGTGCAGGTATCCTTGAAACCACATTCCGTGAAGAGACAGAAACTGACCTCTTCGGTGAGCAGGCTGTTCTCTGCGGCGGTGTATGCGAACTCATTCATGCAGGTTTCGATACACTCGTAGAAGCAGGCTATGCGCCGGAAATGGCATACTTTGAGACCTGCCACGAGATGAAGCTCATCATCGACCTCATCAACAAGGGCGGCTTCGGACTGATGCGTTATTCAATCTCCAACACCGCTGAATACGGCGACTATGTCACCGGCAAGCGTCTGATCACCGAGGATACAAGAAAAGAAATGAAGAAGATCCTCGAAGAGATCCAGAACGGCACATTCGCAAGCGAATTCATGCAGGAAATGTCCAGCGGACGTCAGGCGAAGTTCCTCGCAATGCGCAAGCGTGAGTCCGAGCACGAGATTGAAAAGGTCGGTGCTGAACTCCGCAGTATGATGAGCTGGCTCAAGAAGTAATCAAGAAGGAGACTGAGTATGCGCAGTGATAATGTCACCAGGGGACCGGAACGCGCTCCGAACCGGAGTCTGTTCTACGCCCTCGGCTATACAAAGGAAGATCTGGAAAAACCGCTGATCGCCGTCGTTTCGGCGCACAGCGACATCGTTCCGGGTCATATGAATCTCGACAAGCTTACCGATGCGATCAAGATGGGTATCGAAGCTGCCGGCGGAACACCGTCCATGGTTCCGGCAATCGGTGTCTGCGACGGTATCGCAATGGGCCATATCGGAATGAAGTACAGTCTTGCCAGCCGTGAGCTGATCGCGGACAGCACGGAAACCATGATCATGGCGCATCAGTTTGACGGTGCGGTCCTGGTTCCCAACTGCGACAAGATCGTTCCGGGAATGGTCATGGCGGCAGTCCGGATGAATATACCGGCAGTCGTCTGTTCCGGCGGACCGATGCTGGCAGGCCGGTATGACGGAGAAGAAGTTTCCCTCTCCAAGATGTTTGAAGCGGTCGGTGCCTACAAAGCAGGCATGATCGATGATGCGAAGCTGGAAGAGTGCACGGAAAACTGCTGCCCGGGCTGCGGCTCCTGCAGCGGCATGTACACCGCAAACAGTATGAACTGCCTCTGTGAGGCAATCGGCATTGCGCTTCCGGGCAACGGAACCGTTCCGGCAGTTTACGCAAAGCGTCTGCAGCTCGGACGGATGTCCGGCGCAGCCATCATGGAAATGGTGAAGAAGGGCATTACCGCGCGTGACATTATCAATGAGCGCAGTATCCGCAATGCACTGACCTGCGACATGGCACTTGGATGCAGCACAAATACCGTTCTCCATCTGCTTGCCATCGCCAATGAAGCAGGCGTGGATCTTGACCTGAACCTCTTCAATGAGGTCAGCGCAAAGACGCCGAACCTCTGCCACCTGGCTCCTGCCGGACCGACACATATGCCGGATCTCTATGCGGCAGGCGGCATTGCGGCAGTACAGGCAGAACTCGCAAAGAAAGATCTGCTTGATCTTGACTGTCTGACCGTAACCGGAAAGACCGTCGGAGAGAATATCAAGGGTGCGAAGAACCTGAATGAAAAGGCAATTCGTCCGATTGAAAATCCGTACAGCGAAACCGGCGGACTCCAGATTCTCTTCGGAAATCTCGCACCGGACGGATGCGTTGTAAAGCGCAGCGCGGTCGCGAAGGAAATGCTCACACATACCGGACCGGCAAGAGTCTTCAACAGTGAAGATGATGCGATCAAGGCAATCTACGAAGGTCAGATCAAACCCGGTGACGTTGTGGTCATCCGGTATGAAGGACCGATGGGCGGACCCGGCATGCGTGAGATGCTGAATCCGACCTCTGCACTTGCAGGCATGAAGCTTGATACAACGGTGGCGCTCGTCACAGACGGACGTTTCTCCGGCGCAAGCCGCGGTGCCGCAATCGGACATGTATGTCCGGAGGCATTCGCAGACGGACCGATTGGCCTGGTTCAGGAAGGCGATCTGATCGAGATCGATATTCCGAACGCTTCCATCAACATGAAGGTTTCGGAAGAAGAACTCGCAGCACGCAAAGCGGCTTATGTGAAGCCGGAACCGAATATCAAGACCGGTTGGCTCGGCCGTTATGCAAAACTCGTTGACGGCGCAAATCACGGCGCGGTTATGAAATAAGGGGGATTTGTGAATATGCTGGATATCAAAATCACACTTGCGGAAACGCTTAAGGAAAAGCCTGCGGATGAATCCAAACTCGGATTCGGAAAAATCTTCACAGACCACATGTTCGTCATGGAGTATGACAAGGACTACGGCGGAACCGGATGGCATGATGCGCGTATCGAACCGTATCATCCGTTCACACTGGATCCGTCCTGTTCGGTACTGCACTATGCGCAGGAAGTCTTTGAGGGTCTGAAGGCATACCGTACACCGGATAACAGGATTCAGCTCTTCCGTCCGGAATGCAATGCAAGACGGTATCAGGACAGCTGTGACCGTCTCTGCATCCCGCAGATTCCGGAAGAGGACTTTGTACAGGCAGTAAAGGCACTGGTTGAAGTGGACAAGGACTGGGTTCCGCATCAGGAAGGTGCGACGCTCTATATCCGTCCGTTCACCTTTGCGACAATGCCGCAGCTCGGCGTTCACGCCAGCACCAAGTACACCTTCTGCATCATCCTCTCGCCGTCCGGCGCATATTACGCAACCGGTCTTGCGCCGGTGCGCATCTATGTCGAGGATGAGTATATCCGTGCAGCGCCTGGTCTCACCGGATTTGCAAAGTGCGGCGGAAACTACGCGGCATCCATCAAGTCTGCGGAGATTGCGGAAGCACTCGGCTATTCCCAGGTTCTCTGGCTCGACGGTGTAGAGCACAAATATGTTGAGGAAGTCGGTTCGATGAACATCTTCTTCAAGATCGACGGAAAGATTTACACGGCACCGTGCACCGGAACAGTTCTTCCGGGTGTTACCCGCCGCAGTATCATCGAGCTCTGCAAGGACTGGGGTTATGAGGTCATTGAGGATAAGCTTGCAATTGATGATGTCATGAAGGCAGGCCATGACGGCAAGCTGGAAGAAGTATTCGGCTCCGGAACCGCAGCTGTTGTAAGCCCGGTCAAGGAACTGAAATACGAAAAGGATGTTGTCATGATCGGCGACGGAAAGATCGGTCCGCTTACCCAGAAGCTGTACGATACCATGACCGGTATCCAGTGGGGTAAGATCGAAGATACCAAGGGCTGGATCACACCTGTCTGCATGGGATAAGTCTCAGACATCACATATTACACATTACGGATCCTGAAAGGGGTCCGTTTTTTCGAAAGCAGGGGTATGATAATAACAGGAACCTCACGGAGGACAATCTCATGGATAAAGCATTATTGATTGAACTGTTCGGCTACCTCGGCTCGATTCTTGTCGTGGTGTCGATGCTGATGACATCGGTCATGCGCCTGCGGATTATCAATACGATCGGAAGTATCATCTTTGCCATTTATGCACTGATCATCCGGTCCTATCCCACAGCCTTCATGAATTTCTTTCTTGTCGGCATCAACATCTATCAGATGATCCGTCTGCACAAACGGTCCGGAGGGGATTACCGGTTCACGGAAGTCGGACTTGATGACCGGTTTCTGAATTTTCTGCTGGATTTCTACAAGAATGACATCGCGGTCTATTTTCCTGATTTTGAAGAGCTGCGCAGCACCGCGGACAGAGCATATATCATTACGCTTGGATCCGAGGCGGTAGGCATCACCATTGGAAAGAAGACCGGACCGGTAACGCTCGATCTTGTGCTGGACTATTCCACGCCTGCCTACCGGGACTGTTCGGTCGGAGAGTTTGAATACCCGCGGCTGAGGAAAGAAGGATTCTCTGTCCTGCAGTATTCCGGCAATAATCCCCAGCACATTGAGTATGTAAAGAAAGTCGGCTTTGAACCGGCGGATGGGGTATACCGAAAGAAACTTCACTGAATCACCGACAAAAAAAGCATCGCTCACGGATCAAATCTGCTTCCGCTGCGATGCTTTTAATGTGAGTTACCGGCAGTCTTTCAGGATATCCAGCAGAATCGTCCAGCCGTCATCGAAGGACTGAAGATCCATGCGTTCATCCGGTGAATGAATGTCCAGATTGATCGGACCGAATGTGATGATATCCATCTTTGGATCAAGACCTTTGACAATGCCGCATTCCAGACCGCCATGCGTTGCCTGTTCCACATAGGTCAGACCATGGCGTTCCAGAACATTCTTCATGATTCCGCGCATCTCTGATTCCGGCGTATATGCCCAGCCGGGATATCCTTTCGGCATATCACAGTGAAGCTGGAGAATATCCGCAAGTGTCTGCAGTTTATGACAGATATCAAAGCGCATGCTGTCATCTGCGGCACGGGCCATGATCTCAAAGACGACCGTGTCATCCTTGATGGAAATGACACCGAGGTTTAAAGACGCAATGGTCAGATTCTCAACTGCCATCGAACGATGCTGGAGGCCGTGCGGCATCAGGAAGATATAGTTGATGAGCCGATCAGAGATTTCTTTCGGGAAACTGCGGGATGCATTTTCCTTCGGTGTCAGGGTGATGCTGACACCGGCATCGCTGAACTGCAGTTCCGCGGTAATCTCACGGATGGATTTTCCGATGATTTCATTCAGCTGTTCAGCCGGTGTGTTGGAGACAAAACGGAATACCGATTCACGGGGAATCGCATTTTCCTTGAGGCCGCCCTGCATCCAGGTAAGCGTAATATCAGCCCCGGCAATCTGAGCTTCCTTGAGAATACGTCCGGCAATGATATTTGCGTTTCCGCGCTCCAGATGAATCAGTCCGCCGGAATGACCGCCCTGAAGGCCTTTTACCGTCAGTTCATATTCGGGAAGATTGCATGGTTCCCAGTCAATCTTCTGGATGATCTTCGGACTTACCGCACCGGCACAGCTGGTGTCGGTGATATTCAGTCCGCCGCCGTCCAGTGAGATATAACGGTGTCCATGCAGGTCCTCTGCATGAAGTTCCGCCATACCAAGCAGGCCGATCTCTTCCTGAACCGTGAAAATGCATTCCAGCGGAGGATGCGCAATCGTCTCATCTTCCAGAATTGCGAGCATGTATGCAACGCCATGTCCGTCATCACCGCCAAGGGTGGTGCCGCGTGCCTTCAGCCAGCCGTCTTCGACATAGAGGTCCAGCGGATCTTTCTCAAAGTCGTGTTCAACATCATTGTTCTTTTCGCAGACCATGTCCATATGCGCCTGCAGGATGATCGGCTCACTCTGCTCATAACCGGCAGACGCAGGCTTATCGATCATGACATTCCAGACATGATCCTGCTTGTACGGCAGGTTATGGGCTTTTGCGAAGGCGCAGACATAATCGCTGATGCCTTTCTCGTTGCGGGATCCGCGCGGAATTTTTGAAATTTCATTGAAGTAGTAACAGTAACGCTTGTTCAGATCAAAATTCATAAACACCTCCCGAAACAAACACAGAATATCGCATTGGTACAGAAACCGTTATTTACTGCTTAACATGTTTCCGATTTCCTGAAACAGGTTCTCCTCTTTTGCCATTACTTTTTCAGATAGCTCAGAGGTGCTTGTATGCCAGTATTCACACATGTCGTTGATAAAGCTGGATTTCAGTTTTTTGAGCAGTGTTTCTGCCTCTTCCGGATTCATATCGGCTTTCTGCATCTCATAGTCCTTGATCAGTTCCATCATCCGCCATTCCAGGTGGTACTTGATCTTTGAATGCTGGAGCCAAAGCTGACGGTATTGCTTGACATCGACATATTTATTCAGCAGAAAAGCAAGGATGATCGGAACGGCGATAACGATATACAGATAGATCTCATTCCATTCGTTATTGCCCATGACGAATGCTTTTTTGGTCACAAGGAACAGAATCATAAAGGGAATGGACGCAACGATAAGCAGAATCAGGGTTTTGTAAAGGAAGTATTTATTCTTGTATTCCACCGCGTACAGGCCTTCCGATGCATATGCCTTTTTAAACAGTCGGAGGCACACCGCATCGAACGGCTCTTTGCCATCTTCCGATTTCATCTTTTCGGATTCCCAGATTGTTTTGAAAATGTTGAATACTTCCGCGACAATCGGCTCTATTTCCTTTGAGTTGTAATGCAGCGTGACAAACACGATGACAAGTGCCAGCACAAACGGAATAAACAAATAGAATGCATAAATCATAGGGCACCTCTTCAAACTGACGCTTCAGATTTAACTACAATTTTAACCGCTGGGGAGGAATCATGGAATCATCCGCATGCTTTTTTCTCTCTGTCCTGATAATTAACCGTCATTTGCCGGAGAATTGTCTTATTAAAAGCGTGTCTTACGTTTCCAGCTCGGAAATTGTATTAAAATAGAGCCATGGATATTTACAAGCAATACAGAACGAAACTTATTACGATCATTGTCCTGTGCATTCTGATACTGATCGGATTGATTATTCTCAACTTCAAGGGCTGCAGCAGTAAGAAAGAACCGGAGCCTACACCGACACCGACTCCGACCGTTGAACCGACACCGACACCGACGCCTACCCCGGAGCCGACGCCGGAAATTCCTGCGGTTGATCTTGAGTCGGATGATTCGCTGACCCGTTACGTCTCTCAGACACATCCGATTTCTGAGACCTATGTGCCTGCGGACATGCGTACAGTCAATGTGCATTCTGCGGAAGCCAAGAAGCTCCGTGAAGAAGCGGCGACCAAACTGGAAGAGATGTTCCAGGCGGCAATCAATGACCGTATCTATCTCAAACTGGTTGACGGCTATCGTTCCTATCAGCTTCAGGCCGATCTGTTCAGTTATTACACACAGACCAGAGGCGCGTACTATGCGTCCATCGTGGATGATCATCCAGGCGCCAGTGAGCACCAGCTTGGCCTTGCGGCGGATATCGGATGCTGGAACGGCGCATGTGAACTGAGCTACTGCTTTACGCAGTATCCGGACTATACCTGGCTGAAGGAAAACTCCTGGAAGTACGGCTGGATCGAACGGTATCCGGAAGGCAAGCAGTCCATTACGAATATTGTCTTCAGCCCATGGCATTACCGTTACGTAGGTATCGATGAAGCTGCGAAGATCTACGAGAGCGGCCTGACGATGGAAGAGTATTACAATATTCAGGGTTAACCGCGATACACAGAAACATGTCACGAGACACGAACCGGGATATCATTACTGTCCCGGTTTTTTTATAGATGAAAAAAAGAAAAGCTGACGAATGCCAGCTTTACGTGTTACAGAAGCGGGATGTTGTTCTTCTCGCAGATTTTTACCATATCATCCGGCCAGATGCTTGCCTGCACTTCACCGACATGCGCCTTGTTCAGCAGCAGCATGCACAGTCTTGACTGTCCGATACCGCCGCCGATTGTGTACGGCAGTTCCTTGTTCAGAATCATCTTGTGATACGGAAGGGTAAGACGTCCTTCGCAGTGGCTTGCCTTGCACTGGGTGCGGATGGAGTTTTCATCCACGCGGATTCCCATGGAGGAAATCTCGAGTGCGGTGGAAAGACTCGGCAGCCAGAACAGCAGGTCGCCGTTCAGGTTCCAGTCATCATAGTCCGGTGCGCGTCCGTCATGCGGGTGGTTGCTGCGGCGCAGCGGCCAGCCGATCTGCTTGATGAAGACGCATCCCTTTTCGCGGGTGATCGCAGTCTCACGGTCTTTCACGGAAAGATCCGGATAGCGGTCTTCGAGTTCCTGGCTGGTGATGAAGTAAACATCATCCGCAAGGTGGCATACCGCGTTCGGGTATTTGTACCAGACTTCATGTTCCATGTGTTTGATGATCTTGAAGATTTCACGGACGGTTGCTTCCAGCGTCTCATCCGTGCGCTCTTCCTTCGTGATGACCTTTTCCCAGTCCCACTGATCGACATAGGCGCTGTGCAGGTTATCCAGCAGTTCATCCCGCCGGATTGCATTCATGTTTGTATAAAGTCCCTCATGGACGTCAAATCCGTATTTCTTAAGCGCATACCGCTTCCACTTCGCAAGCGACTGAACGACTTCAATCCGCTCCTCGGACATTTCCTGCATCTCGAAGGAAACGGGACGCTCGATACCGTTGAGGTTATCATTCAGACCGCTCTTCTTTGTGACAAACAGCGGTGCGCTGATCCGGGAAAGATTCATTTCTTTGCCGAATTCTTTCTGAAAGGTGTCACGGATGTACTTGATTGCTTCCTGTGTTTCACGAACCGAAAGTACCGGATCGTATCCCTTTGGTGTGATAACTTTCATAATGCTTATCCCCTTATATAGTTATTTATTGTAAACATCTTGGCGCAGATAGGAAATAAAAAAATGAATTTGATTTGCATAACCCGCATGTTGTTTTAAAAAACGAAACAAAAGCGTCTGCTTCCCCGCAGGGCAGCAGACGCCTGTTATAAGAATCCTTTTGCGGTCTGCGGATGCTGTCTCAGCCTTCCGCAAACTGGGAGTTGTAGAGTTTTGCGTAGAATCCGTTTTTCTCCATGAGTTCTTCATGGTTGCCGACTTCCACGATATCGCCGTGATCCATGCACAGAATGATATCCGCATTGCGGATCGTGGAGAGGCGGTGGGCGATCACGAAACTGGTGCGTCCCTTCATGAGTTTCTCCATGCCTTTCTGAATCAGGATCTCGGTTCTGGTATCGACAGAGGAGGTTGCCTCATCGAGGATCAAAATCTTCGGATCACTCAGGAATGCTCGGGCAATCGTCAGAAGCTGTTTCTGACCCTGGGAGATATTGGTGGATTCCTCGTTGATCACGGTCTGATAGCCGTCTTCCAGAGTCCGGATGAAGTGATCTGCATAGGCGTTGTCCGCAGCCTGGATGACTTCCTCATCGGTGGCATCCATGCGTCCGTAACGGATGTTTTCCATAACCGTTCCGGAGGAAAGCCATGCGTCCTGAAGCACCATGCCGAAGGCGTCGCGAAGATCGGTTCTGCGCAGCTTCCGTGTATCGATGCCGTCGATGTAGATCGTACCGCTGTTGAGATCATAGAAGCGCATCAGCAGCTTGACGATCGTTGTCTTGCCGGCGCCGGTCGGACCGACGATTGCGACCTGCTTGCCCTGGGCAAAGTAGGCGCTGAAGTTGTGGATGATGATCTCATTGGGATCATAGCCGAAACATACATTTTCGAAAGAGACATCACCGCGGATCGTCAGTGCACCGTTTTCATCGTAAATGGATACCGGGTTTTCCGGATCCGGCGTTTCTTCCGGTTCCTCAAGGAATTCGAAGACACGCTCTGCCGCCGCTGCTGTGCTCTGCAGAATGTTCATCATCTGCGCGGTCTGTGTAATCGGCTGGTTGAAGGAACGGACATACTGGATGAATGCCTGAATGTCACCGATTGCCAGTCCGTTATGAATGGAGAGGTAACCGCCGAGCACACAGCATCCGACGTAGCCGATGTTTCCGATCAGGTTTGTGATCGGCTGCATCAGTCCGCTCATGAACTGTGCTTTCCAGCCGGCTTCATACAGCTTTTCATTCAGATCATTGAATTCACTGATCGAACGTTCCTCGCCGTTGAATGCCTTCATGACGATGTGACCGCCGTACATCTCTTCGATATGGCCGTTCACATTGCCGAGCGTCTTCTGCTGGGCTTTGAAGTACGGCTGGCTGTTCTGTACCACGAAGGCTGCCGCAATGCCGGAGAGGGGAACGACGACCAGTGCCATGATCGTCAGCTGCCAGGAAATCCGGAGCATCATATACAGCACACCGATGACCGTGATCACTGAGGTGAAGA